>VXSC01000047.1:0-214208 GCA_009838195.1 Rhodothermaceae bacterium
GAACGTGTGCGATCCTGGGGGTTGCCGCGAATGGGCTTGAGAATCCGATTCACCGGGATGAAATCACAGGTGGGTCGGCCGAAGTCCAGTTCATTCACAACGCGGTGATTCCGGTTCCGGTGGATGTATCTCTGGATGGTGCGCCGCTTGTTTCTGGATTGACCTTCCAGAATGCGACCGGGTACACGATGGTTAGTGCAGGATCGCATGAGGTCCGGTTCCAGCCGTTGGGTGTTCCTGCCGAGCAGGGAATTACTGTTGAACTGCCGACGTTACAGGCCGATAAGAGTTATGCGGTCATCGCTCATGGCACGCTTGTCAGTAATGCTGTGAAGACGATTGAAACCAGAAAGACATCCACTGCCAGCAATATGGTGGAGGCGATTCTGGTCCATGGCTCCGGGGATGCACCGGCGGTGAATGTCAATTTGCTGGATCCCTACAGCAATAACGACTTGGAGCGGATCGTCGCTAGGCAGCTTGCGTTTGACGGGACCACGAAGTATCTCCAGTTTGATCCAGACTTTGTCAATCTCCAAGTGACCGGAGCGGACAACATGGAGATTGCGGTGTTCCAGTTGGATCTGTCAGGACGCCAGGGCGAGGCTGTGATCTTGAACCTGTCGAATTTGGCGGCTGCACTGGAGGTCTACGGTGTAGATGTGAATGGCGATCGGGTTTCGAGCTTTGTCGTGACCGATGTCATCGACACGGAAGAACTTCCGACGGAGTTCACGCTGCACGGAAACTATCCGAACCCGTTCAATCCGTCGACCCGGATCCAGTTTGACCTGCCGGAGACGGCACAGGTGAGTCTGCAGATTGTGGACATGCTGGGTCGGGAAGTGATGACACTGCCGGCGAAGGAATTTGAAGCAGGAGCAAACCGGAGCATTGAGCTCAACGCGGTGAATCTTGCCTCAGGGACCTACCTGTACCGGATGATTGCAACTGGTGCAGAGAGCAGGTATGTGAAGACAGGTCGCATGACACTGGTGAAGTAAGGCAGACTGAGTAGCTTAGCTACTCGAGCTTCAACAAGGCGCCCCGGTACTGAAAAGTATCGGGGCGCTTTTGGTTTAGGGGAGTTTTCCGAGGGTATCACTGGGATTAATCTCTGTCAGTACAGCCCTTCGCGAGCTTTGGAAAAGGGCAGATTGTTCCGTATCATTTGGTCAGCCGGAAAGATCGGGTGGGAACAGAACAAATCACATTGTGTGTGCCTAATCTTCAGGGGCTTCCATTAATTAGATCTACGCCAGAAGCTCACGAGTCAGGAGATTTTAACCCCACCTTACATTTTTCTCAAACTGTAACAGAGAGTGCGCTTCTAAATGCCGCAGTTGCGTGTACCACAGGAAAACATCCATCTACACGCAAATGCTACTTCATCGAATACGATTCCTGTCCTCTGCAGTTGTGATCGGGTCTGTCATGGTCCTGCTTCCCGTCCTTGCCGATGCCAGCGGTGTCGGAGGTGTCAGGGTTGCAACCTCCACTGTATCCAAGATCGTTGGGTTGCTCACTGGTGACTTGGCCACGGCTGCGTTCCTCTTGATCATTGTTCTGGGCGGTCTCGCCTGGTGGGTAACCCGCTCCAGCCGTGCCGGCGAAATCCTCGGCCGGACCGTGATGGGGGCCGTAATCATCTTTGGAGCCGTCCAGATCAGTGAGTTCTTTTCCTTCCAGGGCGCTGTCATCTAATGGAGAACATCCGTGACGCATTAGAGACGGCCCCCGTGCATACATCCCTCCAGCGTCGCCCCACCATGGGTGGATTACCACAGGATGCATTCCTGTTATTGGCGCTGATCATGATCACGATGGGGATTGCTTCACGCCTGGACCCAAAAGTCCTGGCGGGATGCGGCTTGGCATATTTTGCCCTGCTGCCGCTGCTTCGGAGGGTATTCGAAAAAGACCCATTCTTCATGGTTGTGCTGCCGCGGGCTCTGAGATATACCCCACGCTATCTGAGGCAGGAAAAAGAGGTCACGCGTCACTGGCGTGATCGTTTAGCACGAACGCGTTGATGGATCCACTGACATTTGGAATCGGCACAGCCACGGGTGCCGGGACAATTTGGGCGATCAATCGGCTACAGCACCTGAAAAGACCAGCCGAGGGACTTGGGGACCTTTTGGGCTGGGCATTCCTGATCGACGAAGGGGTCATCCTAATGAAAGACGGATCGTTTGTGAGCGGATTTGAACTTGATCCTCCCGATCTGGAAACGACCAGTGCAGCAGAAGCAAACAGCGTAACTGATACCGTTCATGATATGCTGATGCTGCCGGGAGAAGGATATGGGATTGAAGTCAATGTGCATCGTAGACATAGTACCGAGTATCCGATCCGGGGGAATCATGACTTCCCCACCGCCTCCCTGCAAGCCATGGAGAATGAAAGGCAAAGGCAATATCAGGAGACCGGAAGTCACTATAGCCTCAGGCGTACCGTCCTTTTTACCTACACCCCACCCCGCGAGCTTTGGTCACGATGGGAAATCCCTATGATTCAAGGAGCTCAAAAGGAATTTGACTATGCACAGACCCTGTCTGGATTCAACCGCACCTTAAGTGAAGTTCGGGCACTGCTGGCCGGGCGGTTTCAAGTGACTCAACTAAGCAGCAGTACCCTCTTAACCGAATGTCACTGTGCACTCACCGGTCAGAATGAGCAAGTGGCCTCTCTTCCGAACAGTTATCTCAGTCACACGCTTGCCTCTGATGATTTTCAGACGGGATTTTACCCGGTAATCGGAGGGCAGCATCTTTTTGTGGTTACGATTGCCTCACTCGGAATTCAGACTCAGGTCGGGGACGGGGCATTCTTTCATCATACTGAGGGCGAGGGTCGCTGGCACATGCGATTCATCGGCATAGATCGGCATACAGCCGGGCGTCGCATCAAGCGACTGCAAACCAGCTGGTTCCATCAACGACGGGGATTGCGAAAACTGATCGCGCCCGAGGAAGATGGGTTTGAAGATCAGGATGCCGTGGCCATGCAACACGAAACTGCCTCCGCATATGCAGAATCTGCCAGTGGCCGTGTCCGGTTTGGATACTTCACGAACACCTTCATCCTGCGTGACCCGCAGATGCAACGTGGCCTGACACGCAGTCAGACGCTTTTACAGGCTTTACGGGACCAGGGATATACGTGCGCTTTGGAATCAATCAACGCAACTGATGCCTTCATTGGATCGCTTCCCGGCCATGGTTATGCCAATCTCCGTCGTCCCCTTTTATCCAGTCGCAATATTGCACATTTATTCCCGGTCTCCGCACCGTGGAAAGGAAGTTCAACCTGCCCCAATCCCATGTTCCCGGATGGTAGCCCAGCACTGGCCTGTGCGCGAACGCCGGGCAGCATACCATTTATGGTGAATCTGTACCAAGGAGATGTAGGGCACACGCTCGTCATTGGAGCAACTGGTGCTGGCAAGAGTGTGCTCGTTGGATGGCTGGCACTCAATTTTTTACGTTATCCAAAGAGCAGTGTCCATGTCTTTGATATAGGACGATCTCATCAGATCCCCTGCATGGCTGCAGATGGGACTCACTTTTCATTTGGAACTACAAATCCATTGCAGCCCCTTCGCCATATTCACGAAGAAGGCGAGAGGTTATGGGCATTAACCTGGCTGGAGACAATCTATGACCTTGCAAACGAGTTGCCAAATGCAGATGGGCGCTTAGCACTTGCAGATACACTCAATCTCCTTTGTCAATCGCCACCAGAACATCGAACCCTGTCCGCATTTCATCTTCTGTCGCCGCAGCCGTTGCAAAGCACGATAGTGCGGTATACTGCAGACAGACCCTATGGTCGACTCTTTGATGGGGATAAAGGAGCGGAAGCGTCCGCACGTATGCAGGTCTATGAACTGGGTCCAGTACTGGACCAGGGGGATGCCGTTGTGGTTCCCCTGCTTCTGGCACTGTTTCGATCCATTGAGCGCACATTGGACGGGTCCCCAACACTGATTGTGATTGAGGAGGCCTGGGCAGCTCTTTTACGGTCCCGTTTTGCAGAGCGAATCAAGGCCTGGCTTCTGACACTCAGAAAACATAACGCAGCCGTCCTTCTGGTCGCCCATTCACCGTCTCAGATTGCTGCCCTCCCGAATGCAGCCCTGATTACGGAGTCATGCCCAACTAAAATTATTCTCCCCAACCCAGAGGCACGGACCGGAGAAGGGGCAGCTATGTACCGGGCATTGGATCTAAGCCCACGTGCAATCCACATGGTTTCCTCCGCAAAACCAAAGCGAGAGTATTTCTATAAGAGTCCAGCGGGAAGCCGGCTCTTTGAACTGAATCTTGGGGCGATCGCACGCACATTGCTGATGCCGCTACCCGGCATGAGCGCGGAAGACTCCCGTGCCCACATTCAGGAAGCCATTCACGATCACGGACACGATTTCTTTCACCATATCAAGTACTCATGAAACGCTTACTGTTATTGATCCTGCTGATTGGGAATGCGACCGGAAGCCGGGCGCAACTCCCTGTCGTTGATGTAGCCGTCCTAGCAGAAACCATCGCAACCGTTGCCGAGCTTCGCCAACAGGTAGACTTGCTCTTAAAAGAGGTCGCACTGTCCACAGAAATCAAACAGAACACCAAAGTACACTTGCACAGGTACGAGCGCGCTCTGTCGAAACGCGGCCTCATTCCGATGGAGGGACTCGGGACGTATGTTCGGAAGATCCGACAGGCACATGAGACGGCTCATGGCATGACCTGGGAGAACCCGGAAAAATTTCGGAGGACCTTTCTGATGTATCAGAATCCGCCGGATCCGTTGGCAGCCCAAAAGGCTGCGCATGAGCAAACGATGTCGACACTCCATGGGACGCTAGCATCTCTACAGGTTCATAATCACTCTGTCGATCAAGCACACGAAGAGCTGGAGCGCCTGAAACAGGAAATCATTCATGCCAAGGAGCCCCAAGAGATGCGTGATGTACAGGCAAACCTTCAGGTTGTACATGCCCGCGAACTATTGCTCACCCGACAGGCATTTATGACACTGGTGAATCTGGAGGCGGTCCGCGCTGCTGAAGCGGTCAGTCAAAAAGCACAGGAACGCATGCGCTATGATGCGTTCGTGGGAAGTGCTGAATGGTTGGGAGATCCTACCCGTTATGATGTGAAGCGCTTCTTGAAAATGCCCGAAACTCCATAACAGGCACCGAAATACCCCAGTACGGGCCCCCTACCCCAGTGATCCAACTGCATGCAAGCACAACAAGCCATACAGAACTGTGCACCCACGATGTTTTTCGATTGTGCACAGGAAGTTTTTCGACTGACCACAGAGGCTTGGCTGACCCGTGCGCTGGATGCAGCACAGACACTCTTTCTCAGTTTGGCACTCCTGGAGATTGTGGTAACCGGCTATATGGTTTGGGCCGGGCGTGGAAAACAGGGGGGAGATCTCATCAGCCAGTTTGCGCTCAAGATTGGCCTATTGGCCTTCGTACTCGGGCTCTTATCCACCTACCACAGATGGTTGCCCATGATCGCACAGGGGTTCGGGGAAACCGCAGTCTATATCGGTGGCAGCGATGTCTCGCACCTATCCCCTACCCATCTCTTAAATGTTGGACTAAGCATGTTGCTCAGTGTTATGCAATCCGTAGGGTTGACCTCTGATCTTGTGACCTCTCTGGCCGTGATTCCGGCACTTATCATGCTGCTGTGCTTTGTTGCACTTGCAGCACATCTACTTGTGACGATGATTGAGAGCTATGTGGTTGTCACGGGTGGACTCTTCTTTGTCGGTTTTATGGCATTTCGCGGAACGGCTCCTCTCGGCGAAGGATACCTGAAGTATGTGGTCTATATCGGAGTCAAGCTGTTTTTCATTATCCTAATCGCGGGGATTGCCGCCTCAATCGGGGATGATATGGTGGCACTCCTGCAGTCATATGATAATCTGTGGCTGACGGCTTTCGAGCAGCTGTTCTCCCAAAATCCTGGCGGTGTTGTGGGCGCGGTGTCTTCCCGGCTGGGGTTTCTATGGTCTATGACGGCAGTGGCTATCTTGTTGGCTGGCTTGGGGCTTCATATGCCTGGACGGATTGCAACACAGTTGAGTAATGGCCTGACGATCAATTTCAAGCGTGCACTGGGGAACCTGTAATCATGGTGAAGGAAGGCCACCCGTATCTGGAGGGGAGATATGCATTCGAGCGGCTCTTTGGCGATCTCGCCCGAGGCAGACGCTCCTGGCAGTCCGTAGCCTTTCTTGCACTGCTGCTGAATCTCGTACTCACTGCGGGATATATCCATTTGGCTTCACAGCAGAAGGTGGTCCCGTATGTGGTGGAACTGGATGCTCTGGGTGAGATGCGCGCAGTGGGCGAACTATCGGTGCGCGATGTGCCAGAGCGAGCAATCACCTCCACGCTGCGCAGATTTGTACATAACCTGCGAACGGTTCCTACCGATGCCCGTCTGTTGAATGTACGCCTACAGGATGCACGTACGCATGTGCATGGCCGCGCTGCAAAGACACTGGTAACGGACCTAGATCGTGATCGGGAAAACCTGGAACGTATGCTTGAGCGTGGGGACACCCGTTATGTGACCGAAATCACCAGCGTCCTAAAGGTACCCGGCGAAGGGATCTTGTACCGGGTATCCTGGCGAGAACTCCTCCGGGTTGGGCATGAGGAGCGCGTATCGGCATACGAAGGGCATTTTCAGGTTCGAGTTAAATCTCCAGAAGATGAAGAAACGCTGGACAATAATCCACTTGGCATCTACATCATGGACTACGCACTGACAGAAGTGAGCACGCTCTAGTTGAGACAAGCTGAGGGCGGTAGGCTTTTGCAAGATAGCGAAAGTGACCTACAAGATGTGTCTTCCATCAACTCCCCCCTCTCCGTCTGCTTTGTTCAAAGAGTAACATTTTAATGGCTTGGTTTGCCATCCTTGTGCGTACGTACAAGAAACTATCCAACCCCCGGTCGTGGACAAAAAAGAGCCAGCAATTAAGGTTACTGTTAGTACTCGTCTAACACTACAACAGAGGCAGGTGCTAGAGCGCCGGGCACAAAGTATGGGTATGAATTTATCGGCTTTCTTACGGGGTTTCATTACGAACTCCAAACGAACTGTCGAAGAGATCCTGGCCCGCGAATGGGTATCGGTTGCACTCCAGCTTCGAAAATTGCAATCCGGTGATAGTGACGACACAGAATTCCAAAGGATTCTGGAACAGCTGAAACAACTCATTCAGCGTACAACTTCGGGGCGGGACACAGATTAGGATATTTCGATGATTTGTGCGAGTCGACTATCACAAAACTTTCATGCGGTTGCCCGCTATCTGGAGTCACCTAAATCCCATCGCGAGGATCGTGTCCGGGTTGCATGGATTGAAGGGCGTAATGTGATCTCTGATGAAAATCTTCAGGCCGCCGCCCGAGAAATGAATCTGATTGCAACAGCAGACCCCCGTGTCAGACGCCCGGTTCTGCACATGTCCATCTCCTGGGCACCGGATGATGATCCGACCAGAAGTCAAATGGCGGAAGTGTCCGACCGGGTACTTGCAAAGCTCAACCTTCAGGAGCATCAGGCTATGCTTGTTGCGCATGGGGATGAACACTATGCGCATGTGCATGCGATAGCGAATCGTGTTCACCCAATCACTCGGCGGACTCGCACGTTGGGTTTCTTTTACAGGGACATAGAGGAAACACTGCGAAAAGTGGAGCGAGAAATGAACTTCCGCGAAACTCCAGGGCATCGTTATCAACTTCCAGGACAAGTTCCCCCGGATCGGCGTGAATCGCTTTCCAAACATGCTCACAAAGCGACCCAGTCAAGAGGAGAGGTGCCGTTTCAGGTGCTCGTGCGTGATGCTGCAGAGACAGACTTTGATGCAGCGAGCAGTTGGGAGAATTTACACGCACGGCTTGATCAACACGGACTCCGGCTATTACCCAGAGGAAGCGGCCTGGTGGTAACCGATGGTCATGAATACGCAAAATGCAGCAGCGTTGCCAAGAACGCCTCTCTACGTAAACTGGAAGCACGCTTTGGTGAATCCTGGCGCAGCGCCGAGGATATCTCGCTAGGTCAACAGGTCCAGAAACTCAAGCGAGTGAAGATTACGGACCTAACCGCAATCGGTAGACAATCTATCGCCCGTGAATTCATACAGTTGGACAAGAAAGCACCTGGACTCAAGGCCAAACTAGGCCAAGCAATCTACCAGTCATTGAAAGTGCTGGCAAATGACGAAAGACAACGAGGGGATCTTGGACTCTAAACCCCGTAGTCTCCGAGACCGAGCACAGAAAGTCTCAACGGATCATATCCGCAAGGAGTTGGCACCGGTTCTTGAGGCACTCAAAGGAAATCAAATGGACCTGCAAACCTGTGTCCGTCAAATGAAGATGCTTCTGCATGTCCAACAGGAGCCTTGGAAAAAAGCGGGGACGATGTTGTGGGGGATTGTTCTGGGCGTGCTCCTGTTTGCACTGCTACAGCCCAGAGTTCAGTACACCCATGATGCATGTGCACTGGGAAATAAGATCATGGCAGCCTCGTCGACATTGTCCGACTCCGAACTTGCCCTGATCGAAAGAATCGCCAGCGAGTGATCTTGCCTACCTCGTAGCAATCGATCCGGGGCATCTGGTGTACAGCTACGTATGACCTCATCATCTTACAAAGGCGAATAACGTGCAGCAGAGTACATTCCTTGCAGTTTTCCTGTTCATCAGCAGCTCGGCTCAGGCGCAGCAGCCAGCTCCAGAGCGTATCGTAAATATATCTGGGCCCGTTCAGCCAGCCATCGATCAACAGATCTCCAGTTTCAATACTGGAGGACGGGCAGATGTGCTCCGGCAGTCCGATGTGTTGATTTATCCGTATGGGATCTATCAGCCCGTCCTAACCTGTACAGTGCTCCGCGCATGCATTGTCGAACTTCAAGCGGGAGAGACCCTGATCAGTCTGATTGCCGGAGATGACCAGCGGTGGTTGATTGATCATACTGCTACGGGGGCGGGAGCAGAAACGGCAATCGTCTCGGTCAAGCCAATTGACCACAATATCACGACGAACCTCATTATTTCCACGGATCGCCGGGTGTACCATATCACCCTTGACAGCCCACCATATACCACGAATAGGAACGAGTATAATCCCCAACATCAATACACGCGGCACATCCGATTTTACTATCCTGCTGAACCCAAATTCGCATCTATGCCTGTACGCGAGCGGGCAAATCCGCCCAATGGCCTTTCACTGAAGAAATTGAATCACCACTACACTTGGCGGGCAGAAAAAGGATTCCCATGGGTTCCCTCGGCAGTATTTGATGATGGCGAGCGCGTTTATATACGGATTCCATCCCATGCCTACTCAGAAGATCAGCCGCTCCTAAGCATTGGAACACGTGGCAATGAGCGCGTCGCTGATTATGTCGTACGTGATGGGTATTTCATTGTGGATGGACTTTTTGAGCAGGCACGGCTGATTACTGGCGGGATTGCACGCAAGGGCCTCTTCCGAAGGAAACGGCATACGCAGCGCGCCCTGCACCTCTACAGAGAAAAATGATCGGTAACCTGAACGAATCTGAAAATGAAGGAGCCGAATTTGTTGATCCGGTTTCTGTTACACGATTATCTAAACGAAATATCCTAGCCCTAGCGCTGAGTCTGGCAGGAGTATTACTTGTATTGTTTTTCAGTAGCCGCCGTCAACCAGCAGAATCCAACACCGAGTACGAGTTGGCCCCAGCACCCGCCGTAGATGTACTCACATTGGCACCAGTCGAACCGCGTACTCCGATACCCAGCCCCTGGGAGCCCTCCACATCAACACGCCCGGAGCGCTCAGACGAGCGAAAATCCACCTATGATCAGGCGCGCCAGTCCCGTGGAGTTCTACATGTTTCGAGTATAGTGAATCCAGACAGTACCCAAGAGCCTTCCATCGTCACAGAAGAAGAGGAAAACCTGATCCTTCTGGAAGGTAGCGTGATAACCGCCGCTCTTGAAACAGGCATACATACGGGCCGACCCGGCCCGGTTCGTGCACGAGTTGTGCGGCCAGTCCGGGACTCCAAACGGCTGGAGCAGGTGCTGATTCCAGCCGGCACACAACTCATCGGTGCAATGGAAGGAACGCTTGCAGGAGAAGAGCCACGGGCGCTCATTGTATGGAATCGAATGGTCTTCCCGAATGGAGAGGCCAGAGACTTGCCGGGGCTTCCTGCACTTGACCAAAGTGGTGAGGGAGGGTTACAGGACAAGGTAAAACGTCATCGAGCCCAACGGTTTGGTAGTGCAGCGATGTTAGCACTGATCGGGAGTGCCACCTCTATCGCCACCGCCACAACGGCTGGCAGTCTGGTGGGCGGCTCGCTGGCATTGGAATTGTCTCGCACCGCATCCGGTCAACTGGATCGTGGCAGCCGTCGGCAGCCGACACTCATCCTCCGTCCAGGGTATCAGTTTCTGGTGTACGTGTCCAGAGATATGGCATTTTCGGGACCGTACGTTGAATAGGACCGCACAGGAACGACTCTACGGCTGGACTGCTCCTCGCTCTCTGGGGATTCGAAGTGTGTTCACGCTCCTGGTTCTCTTTCCTCTTGTGAGTTGCCAGGTTGCACTTACTGTCATGACACTCATTTGGGGACCACCTGCTGCCGCCCCTCTCCTTCCCTATGAGCTTACACGGGTGATCCTTTTGAGTGCGGCAGCAGTGACAGCGCCATGGCTGCTCAAACCCTCAATGCGCGCGCCCCTCTTTCCGCTCATTGCCGCACTCTGTCTGATGAGTATCGTGCCATTATTTAGCCCCCATCATGTATTCCTGGCAATTGTGAATGCTCTAGGTAGACCAGAATTGATGGGAGTTGTCATCGGAGCACTTGGGGTCGGCGGGTTGATGGGAATGCTCGTAGTCCGGGGAATCATGACACGGACGGCTGAGCAGCTTTCATTAGCCAAAGGCTCCACGCAGTGGGGAAATGCACATGCATTGAAAAAACCTACCAAAGGGCTGCTTCTCGGAAAGAAGGGAGTAGACTATCTGCGATATGATGGAGATGGACATCTGCTTACGGTGGCAGCAACACGCAGCGGAAAAGGAGTCGGAACTGTCATACCCAACCTTCTGAATTACGAAGGCAGCATGCTGGTCACGGATCCAAAGGGAGAAAACTATGCAGTAACCGCCGCTTGGCGGCGGGATTGTCTGGGACAGAAAATCGTGGCATTGGATCCCTTCGGGCTTGTCGAAACGTGTAATACCAAAGTGGCATCACTGAACCCGATGGATTTTATTGACCTTGATGGAGAAGATTATGTGGAAACGGCAATGATGCTTGCTGATATGATGATCGGCCGGGGCCGTCAGACCGAAGAATCTCACTGGAGAATGGAAGCAAAAGGGTTACTGCTGAGCTTCATTCTTTATGTGGCAGAAAGGGACGAATTCAAAGATGAACGGCATCTGATCAAAGTACGCAGTCTTTTGACACAGGACAGTGAGGAGATGGATCAGACATTGAGGACAATGAAGGAAAGTGACCTGCCCCAGGTGAAGGAAGGGGCCTGCCGGATCGAGCAGAAGGCCGATCGTGAGCGTAGCGGTGTCTTTTCCACCGCGCAAAGCCATACCCATTTCTTGAGCAGCCCCCGAATGCAGCATGTACTTACGAGTACGAGCTGCGACCTGGAAGATTTGCGGCGTGGAAAAATGACGGGATATATCATTCTCCCCCGGGAATATCTGAGTACATTTGCTCCGTGGCTCCGCCTTATGATTAGCAGTTGTTACTATGCGTGCACCCACGGTGCTACAAAAAAATCTCGTCCAGAGCAGCGGGTGGTCTTTCTCCTGGACGAATTTGCCAACCTCGGATATATGCGGAATATCAAGGAGGCCGTGTCCTTGGGAGGTGGTTACGGCCTGACGATGTGGCTGATCCTACAGGATCTGGCACAACTCAGGCGGGAGTATCACAGTGAATGGGAAAGCTTTTTGGCCAACTGTGACGTAATTCAAGCATTTGCGATTCAGGATCCATTCACAAGCCAGAAGATTGCGCAGCTTCTTGGAGAAATGTCGATCTGGCAGCGTAGGCTGAATAAGGGAGACAAGCATCAATTCGGGCGGATGCGAGCGGGCTATGAGGAGGGGAGTCGCCCGTTGTTGAAACCTGATGAACTGCGAAGACTCCACCCTGCCCGCCAACTGCTATTTGTACGTCCGTACCAGCCCGTAGCGGCAGATAAGTTCGTCTACTACAAAGATCCATTGACCGCATCCCGTGCACAGCCAAATCCGTTTATTGGTCAATAACTCACATTCCATGTGCTTGCCAAAGAGATAATTCCTGTCAACGGCCGCGGAACTTCTTGGCCTCCCCTTGCGCGAATTGAGTTGAGTATGGGTGGGGTCGTTATGGTGGAGTAGCCTGAAATTCAGGACCCCTTCTGTAGCGTTGACCCAAGTGAGCAATTGCTCAATAAACAGACAATTGAAATTATCCTTATTTCATGGAACAATTACATGATTATTGGGTACTTGGCTTTGGGTACATAAACTTATTATTTATAACGAGGGACAGCCCGCTACCGAGGCTCAAGTGAGCCATGTTTTAGCAATATAGAAGTTAAAAAGTAGAGATTCTTATGGGACATTTAGAGCGTACAAAAATCTATCATAGCATTGAAAAAGACCGGAAAACCAAGGTATTGTCATTTATAACAAGCGACCGCCAAGGTATGGAGACTCAGATTGCTCCAGATTGTATAGATCCATTCGTTGATCTCCTCGAAAAGATAGGACCTACTGATCGTATATCCTTGATTCTTCATACCAATGGAGGACATACACTTGTGGCATGGCGTCTGGTGAACCTTGTACGTATGTTTTGCGAAGAGCTTGAAGTCCTAATCCCATTAAAAGCCCTTAGTGCTGGCACACTTATTTCTATCGGTGCGGACCGGGTGGTCATGACAAAGCAGGCAGCCTTGGGCCCTATTGATCCAAGCGTAAACAATGCTCTTAACCCACAGGCAGTTATCAATGGCCAACCCAAACAAGTACCAGTCAGCGTGGAAAGCGTTCGAGGCTATCTTGATGCCGCCCGCGACGAATTAAAAATCAAAGGAGAGCAGTCACTTACTTCGGTTCTCCTAGATTTGACGAGTCATATTCACCCTTTGGTTCTCGGCGAAATATTTAGATCACAAGCACAAATTCGATTCTTAGCCGAGAAATTGCTGTCACGGCAAATCGGTGATCAGAATAAAATAAAATCGATCATTGATTTTCTTTGTGCCGATTCGGGGAGTCACGACTATACGATTAATCGACGAGAAGCTGCCGAGCTGGGACTAAACATTGAGAAGCCGTCTGATACACTTTACAGGCAATTGAGAGAAATTCACTTGGACTACAATAAGGAACTTAAACTGCTTGAACCTTACAACGCACAAGCTCTTATAGCTGGTGTCAAACCGAATCACCCTACCCCGTATACTATTCCCCGCGCATTAGTGGAAGGAACAGTTGGTGATTGCTATGGTTTTGTATCGGAGGGGACCCTTATGCGTGTCCAAGTGCAAACGAACAGCGGATTACACGAGGGGGTTAAAGACGAACGAACGTTTGAAGGCTGGAGGAAATTGTAATGACTTTCAATAGCAATAATGCTGATGCCAGCTTCTATTACCATGAAGATGCAGCAGCAGACATCGCCCGGATGGATTCATCGGCAATGTATGGCAACCTTGCTGATGCAATGAAGAACGCTACGGTGTTATTTCCATCTCCTCAGATTATTCGGACAATTATGGTAAGCCCGCCCTCCCCCATGGATGGACAAGTAGATCCTGATCCTGCAAAGGGTCGTAGCGACGGGGAAACAAAAACTCCTGGCAATAAAAAATTGATCGCAGAGGGATGATGTGTTCAACCCATCTGCTGAACAGTAAATCCGCTTGAGGTCCGGCCTGTGACCTTTACGATCTGACGAACACGACGCGCCTTTCCAAAGCCAGAAATCACGACGACAATATTCACTGCACGAAGTACGAGATGCCTCTGATCAATGCCGCGTGCCCCCTCACGAGCAAGATCACTTAAGCGCTCCAAAGCCTTATCGGCATCTTCGCCGTGAATTGTAGCACATCCGCCAGGATGACCAGTGATCCATGCATCCAATAGGTCTTTCGCTGATCTATCGCGTACTTCACCAACAATAATCCGATTGGGGGTGACACGCAGACTGAATTTTACCAGCTCCGTCATCCCAATCTGGGGCGTGGTCTGGAGTTGGAGTGAGTCAGTTGCCTGAACAGCGAGCTCAGATGTATCCTCAAGAATGACCAGTCGCTCCTCCGGGAAAGCATCAACAATGGCCTTCAAGATCGCATTGCAGAGTGTAGTTTTTCCGCTGCCGGTGGGACCGGCAATTAAAATGTTCTGGCGGGATTCGATGGCAGATATTAATACTGAATACTCATTTGGCGTTAGCATTGCACTCTTTACATAGTCGTGCAGTGTAGGAATTTGTCGGCATGGTTTCCGGATATTGAAGGCGGGGCCCGAGGTCAGCGGGGGGATAAATCCCTGGATCCTGCATTTCCCAAGATCGGTTTGCGAGACCGCGGCTGCTAAAGAAGGGTAATCACGATCAAAACGATTTAAAGTGATTGTGGAAATAGCGCGAAGGAAAGCCTCCGCGCTCTGGGGCAGTAGTGTTACAGAGGTAGCAATTCTTTGCCCGGAAGACATGATTGCGCGCACCAGCAGATCTGGATTGATGTAGACCTCTTCAATATTTGGGTCTTGGAGAAGTTTAAGGACCTGAGCACCGAGGTACTGACGGATCAAAGCACTAAGGCGTTCTGAATCCATGACCGGTCAAAACATAGTGCGGTGGAGACCCGCAGGGAACAGGGCCATAATATCTGCTGTCATAACTGAGCACACTGTGTGTGCTGAGCAGAAAGCATGTACCGGGGGACAGCACATGGATTCCTATGGCATTTGGC
This sequence comes from Rhodothermaceae bacterium, assembly GCA_009838195.1. Taxonomy (NCBI): domain Bacteria; kingdom Pseudomonadati; phylum Rhodothermota; class Rhodothermia; order Rhodothermales; family Rhodothermaceae; species Rhodothermaceae bacterium. The sequence goes on from VXSC01000047.1 coordinate 15,059, forward strand.
AGTCGCCTTCCTCTTCGGTCGTGTTGGTAAATGGGGATTTCAAAACCCCGATACCCCTTTACTTGGATATACCGGTCAGAAACCACCACGGTATCTCCCTGCAAGGCAATGACTGGCTTTCCGATTCGAGTCGAGCCACCAGGACAAGTGCCCTGGCGCAGGTATCCGCGCTGAACGGCAAATTGACTCAGCGTGTCGGGAAGACATGTACGGAGTACATCGCCACGTTCAAGACTTGCTACTTTCGTTATACGGTACAAGCCAAAGGGCAATGAAGCCGATGTATTAACAAAAAGAGGCAAGCTCATCCTGCCGATAGGTAAGGATTGAATCGCAACCACAATCAGGAAAAAACCACAGATTGCGAGAACACCTATAAACTGGAGCGTGGGCAGAATGCGGCACCGCATTCAATCCACAATCTTAAAATCTCCAAGTCGATATCCAACCCCCTGTACCTTGAGGATATGCCTGGGCTCAAGAGGATTTTCGTCCAGTTTGCATCGGAGCGCATACGCATGACGATCAATGGTCCGCGTCTGCAGGTCATGTGGGACCTTCAGGACCCAAACGTTGAATTCGGCTCTTGAAACCGCACGCCCGTTCCGAAATGCCAAGTGACGCAGAACTTTCCACTCCATCGGTGTCAAATGCACGGGCTGGCCATCTTTTTGCGCGGTACGGGTCTCAAAATTGCAGAGGGTACCGCCCACCTGGACCCGCCCGGGTTGATTTCCGCCGTAGCGCACACGCCGACAAATCGCTTTCGCCCGGGTCATTAACTCATGCGCATTAAAGGGTTTCCCCATGTAGTCATCTGCACCTGCTTCCAGGCCGCGTACGCGGTCCCCCACGGAATCGCTCCCTGAAACCATAATGACAGGGGTGTGACAGCCAAACTTCCGTACTCGCCGTACGAGTGTGATGCCATCCATACCCGGCATGGTTACATCCAGAATGGCCACATCAAGGGAGTCTTCGGATTGTATGAAGGTTGCGGCATCGTAACCATTGGCTGTGATGGTGACTTGTGCTCCTTCCTTCTCAAAGACCCGCTTGATTGCTCTGGCAGTCGCGTCATCGTCTTCAGCGATCAACACTTTGGAAAACGGCTCTGGGGCTGCTGTATAGATCATTTTGAGTCAAAAAAGATGTTTTGTGGAAGAATGATGCGGATGACCGTTCCAACCCCCACCGTACTGGCCACTTCAATCCGTCCACCATGTGCATGAACAATTTCCTGGGCAATCGAGAGCCCCATACCATTGCCGGGGACGGTGGAATCTCCTCGAAAATGAGGCTTGAAAATATGGGGCAGATATTTTGACGGGATCCCATATCCACGGTCTCGCACTCTGAGTTGCATTCCACTGGATTGCAGCTCTGCAGCGATCACAATTTGGGTAGGTTCGCTATAGTTGACTGCGTTATCAAGCAGATTAGTGAGTACGCGTCCCAGGGCAGGCCCATCTCCCCAAATGGAAGGCAACTCTGTTTTTGCGTGCAACCGAAATGTATAACCTGGATGCAGCTCCTGGTATATGGATGCTGTGTCTCTGAGTAAGGCTACGATATCTACTTCACTGCACCTTTCGGAAGCTGCATGATTTTCGAGCACACTACGTGCAATTTGAACGAGACGATCAATTTGATCTGCGATGACCGCGTGACAGGCGTGACGTTCAGGGTCATCTGGTTTCATCATGCGCAATCGGTCATTATAGAGTGCGATCGCGTTCAGAGGGGTTTTCATATCGTGAGACAAGCTTGCAAGGCGTAGTTGGGTCATGGATTTCAGTTAGCTTTGTATTCAGAGTGAAGGCCAGAGCTGTGAAGACGGACTCTTGCCATAAAGGATATAAATGGGGGTTGTGGTCTGGTTATAGGCAAAATGGAGTTCGAGATCCCACTTGCCGATCTGGATCGTCCAGATCTTGAGGATGTAGTAATGAAAAATCCTTGCATCTTTATGCATCGGGCAGCAAATGATGATTGATGAGATTGCAATCATTTTTTGTGCTTTACTCATAGGCTGATGCCGGAATGATTAGAGATATTTAGGTTATTTCTTTCTACACATATAATATATATAATTTATATCTAAATACCAACTAATTTGTAACACTACAGAAACGATTGGGGAATGGAATGTGGGGACAGGCTGAGGAAACATTGCCATATTCTGAGAACCGCATTCCGCAAAGCCTGGAATCCGCTGGTTCCCGTCCGTTGTGAGCGCCTTGCACACCAGAAGCGAACGCCCCCACAGCTGGAACAGATCCAGCTATGAAACCGCATACCCCTCGTGATCCAACCACTGCGTTCAATGAAGACGCATCCCTGTATTCAGACAGTGTAAGGAAGGCCTGTACAATAAACGAATGGCGTTGTTACCTGAATCCTCCCCCATCTCATCGGGGGTGCTCAAGGTCCCCCGATAGACTCCTTACTCCTCTACACGGAATGCAAACACGGTCTGTGTTTGATATACCTCCCCTGGTCGCAGAATCGAAGACGGAAAGTTTGGCTGATTCGGTGAATCCGGGTAATACTGAGTCTCCAGACAAAAACCCGACCTTCGCCCATACTGTACTCCATTCTTGCCCGTAATGCTTCCGTCCAGGAAATTCCCCGTATAAAATTGCATCCCCGGTTTGGTAGTATGAACTTCGAGAATACGGCCACTCTCGGATTCCAGCACAGTTGCAGCTAGTATCAGATCTCCCGATACGCGATCAAGTACAAAATTATGGTCATACCCTCCCCCATATAGCAACTGCTGATCATCGTCATCTATCTGCTCCCCAATCCTTTTTCCTCCTCGAAAATCAAACGCTGTTCCTTCCACAGAAAAAATTTCTCCGGTTGGAATCAGCGTTGAATCAACTGGTGTGTAGTGACTCGCAGCCAGTGTCAAATGGTGATCCGCTACCGACCCCTCTCCTGCTAAATTGAAATAAGCATGCTGCGTCAGATTGACGGGCGTGGCTTTATCGGTCGTTGCCTCGTAATCAACAATGAGCCTGTTGTCCTCTGTGAGTAGATACGTAACACGTACCTCAAGCGTACCTGGGTACCCCTCCTCTCCGTCAGTGCTGACATAGTTCAGGGATACACCCACCTGGTTCGTGTCTTCGATTATCTGTTCTACTTCCCAGTTCGCTTTGTCGAATCCTTTTACACCTCCGTGCAAATGGTTCGGACCATTGTTGCGAGCCAGAGTGTAGGTTTCCCCGTCCAGGGTAAAGGCACCCTCGGCAATACGATTGGCGTATCGGCCTACAATCGAGCCGAAATACGGGTTTGCTTCAAGATAGCCAGCCAGCGAGTCGTATCCCAGTACAATATCTTCTATTAAACCATCCCGATCGGGCGTTGCCAAGGAAACTAGGGTCGCCCCATACGTGATGATTGAAGCCTCAGCGCCCGCAGTATTCTGCAACCGGAAACGCTCGACCTCTTCCCCATCCGGCAGCGTGCCAAAGTGCGTTCGCTCTACCATTGGTACTGGTGATTCGGGAGTTTGACAGGAAACTACAACTGCCAAAATAGTGATGATGGGATAAGTACGCATATGCTATCAATTTTTTAACCAGCCGGGCAGAACCTCATTTTCCTCTATGGTCTCCATATCCTGAATGACATACCACCCTTCGTTTTGGGAATTATACGACAAACCGTGGCTTATAAGCTGTACAGTTCTCGGAACAGGATACTGGTAGCGTCGCGTGATACGAATTTCACCCCCAATTCCCACAGTTTCCCCCTCCTGAACGACCTTTTTCGGGTATAGCGCCAAAACACAACGTATATATCCACTCACGGTGATCGAATGGCACAGATGGTTTTTGTCAAAATCGTCAAACAATCATAATTCCCCGCAGAAATCAAACAGTATACATGCTACATACTAAGTACATGTATATAGATGAAGTATTTCTATTGTGGAGCGGGCACTTTGGTGGTGGCACTGGTGCTGGTGTTTTGGAGGCCAACAGACAGGCCCACACCCGGGGAGCTCTACCTTCGTGCGGCGCATGATTCGTCCGTCGTCGCACGGGCCATTGTGAGCGATAGTGCGGCGAGCCCCCTCGCAAAACAGCTCGTGACCGACCTGCTGACCCGTGAAATCCTCGTACGCATCGAAAAGACGGGGCGCTGCGGAGCGGTCATGGATCACTACGACGCTCTGAACCTCCGCCTACAGGCAACTAAGGATCTCCTCGAACAGGCATTCCTCGCCGCACGGCCCGTACAGCTCTACGAGGATGATCAGCTACGCTGCTTTGCTTATTCGATCACCTACCACATCCCACTCCCCCAGCCGATGAACTGGCGGAATCATCTGCTGACAAAAGTCCCTCTGCAACTGACCCTCATTCATCCGATGGACGATTTCAAACACTTCAAACCAGAGTCAAATGATTAAAGTACTCGCAACCACTCTCCTTGTATGCGGCACTGTGCAAGCTTCGAACGCGCAGCAGTTTGATCAACTTACACGCCCGGTCGCCACGCTGACCGATAGTACTCAGATCTGGGCGATGCTAGATGCGCTCCTGATTCCGGCAATCGGACACGTCCATCAGGCGGATGTCGTGGATGTGACCGCCAATGGGTTCGGCCCCAATGACCTGGTGATCCTCTACCCCTCCATGGAGACCTATGAGATCGGTAGTGATGTGCCTCACCTGTTGCAAACGTCCATGAAATCATGGGAGATCGCCGCCGATTACCGGCTTGATGCCACACGTCAGGAAGCACTGCGCATCCCCTTAGATGCCCATCTGCGTCAGGATGCACGCGCAGCACTCACTGGAGATGTACTCAGTATGGTAGCCCACTATTATGAAGGAGATGCGTTTGATTTGCGCATGTCGCAGGATCCCCACGGCGTACGCTTGGAAATCTGGAATTATGACCCAGAAGCCCTGCGCTATCGACAGCCGTCCATCCCAGTGAGTCAGGACACGCTCTGGCAGACATTCCGATTCGCGGCACCGGCGGTCGTGATGGCCTTCAAGGATGCGACAGGCTGCATTGAGACCTACGCCGAAGAGGGCCAGGTCCGTACGCGTCCATGCGAATGAATACCATCCTTTTTGTGATCCTGATAGCATCCCCTACCTATGCACAGGCCGTGGATACCGAGGTGCGACTCGAACTCCGCGTTCCGCAGGCCACCTGTGCACTGGTGATTCAGGAGCATGTGGACTTTGGCCCAGTCACGGGGCAGCAAGAGGTGCTTCGCCTGTCCCCATCGTCTAACAGATACCAGACGCCGGGTCGATTCACTCTCTCGGGGCAATATGCCTGGGAGTACATGGTCAGTATTGATTTTCCAAGCCAGATCACCGGCCCGGGAACTCCTCTGGCCTATGAAGGGCAATGGGAGCAGGCAATCGCGGCTACCGGGTCATTCAAGATGATTCCAGGATTGGCATTCCATCAATCTGCAGAAGAGCCCTTCGAACGACATTTTCGTGTCGGAGGCCGGATCCGGGGACTCTCCACGAACACACCACCCGGCTTGTATAGCGGACAAATTTCAATCACCGTGACCTGTAACTAATAATGAGATCCATCATCACATTCCTTGTTCTGAACCTCTGGTGGGCCGTTCCCATGTTCGGGCAATCCACTACGGTAACGGCATCCATCTCCCTTTCCACTCCCTCGCCGTCATGCACGATCTCTGGGGTCTCCAATCTTAATTATGGCACCGTAGAGAAGCCGGGCAGCGGTACCGGCTTGATCGTCATAAATGCCCAGACGGGTGCAAGAACCAGCAGCACTTTATCCGTCAGCGGCTCCAGCAGTGTGGGGCAGGCACGCTTGAGCGGATCCAATGTAGCCAGCTACAGCGTAGCGCGGACATTCCCGTCCACGCTGACCAATTCCAGCAGCAGCTTAACCTACGCGGGTACATGGGCGCAATCCTCAAACTCAAGCAGCAATTATAGCGCCGTCAGTGGCACCTCGTACAGCGGAACCTCCGGCGGCCCGGGGGCGACATTTACCCATTTTTTCAGGTTTGGCGGCACCGTCGGTGACATCACACTCAGTAAGGCGAACGGGACCTATACCGGCACAATCTCACTGGCCGCAACCTGCAATTGAACATGAAGCGATACCTCCTTTTGGGACTAACCGTCTTTTCCGGAGCCGCTCAGGCGCAGACGAGCGGCACGATGCAGGTGCAACTGGAGGTACTTCCAAGAGTGCTGACCGTGAGTGTCAGTAGCAGCCACCTGGACTTCGCACAGCAGCGCGCAGATGCAGGGGCAGTTACCCTGGACCCGGCAACCGGGCTTGCCAGCCATAAGGCGGGCGGCCCCCATGCGATGGGGGAAGTGATCGTGCAGGGCCCGGCCGGGGCTGGGTTCCTAGTGAGTATTGATTCCCCGGTCACACTCCAACAGACCGGAACCCGCAACGAGGTCCGCTTTACCTCATCCTGGGCCCAAAGCAGAGGCTGCAACCAAGGAGCATTCATGCTCATCCCCACGAGACAGACCGCTACAGGAGTGCTTGGCAAGGACGGATGCGCAGCCCTCCGCTTTGGCGGGACAGTCCACCTCCTGGGAACTGCTCAGGGCCGCTATGCGGGGCACCTCGCAGTCCGAATTACCCCTCTATAGAAAATGATGCGGCTACTCCCCTCTTTGCTGATCGTATGCACATGGCCATTGTGTCAGGTGCATGCCCAGGCCGCACTCAGCGTGACGCCTGCCTATGCCGTAGTGACCAATGAGCAGCCCTACGGAGCGTTCGTATTGTACAACCAGGGAACGGAAGGAGTAGAAATCACCATCAGCGCCCATTACGGGGTGATTGCTTCCACGGACTCCACCACTGCAGTGATGCTGGAAGAGGCCGGAGAGCTGGGAGATCTATCCCGACATCTGACCTTTTTCCCGGACCGGTGCATCCTGCCAGCGGGCGGGGAGCAGACAGTACGCTATCGCATTCAGGAAGCCCCTGAGGGGGCGCATATTGCACTCATGCACTTCGCGATGCAAGAGCGGGGTGCCATTGTGGACGGACAGATCCCCTCTGTGGCCAGTGGACTCAGTATTGTGTACAACCTGGTTGCGCCCTTGATCTATCTCCAGGGCAGAGGCGTGCCGGTTCTGTCTGCCCGCTTCCTGAAGAGTACATCAGACGAATTGTACCTGTACCTGGAGAATCACAGCCGGTGGCCCTTTATGGGAGGAGTGCGTGTGATCCAGAAGGGTCGGCAACTTGGCAGAGCCGAGTCCGCCGTCTATACAGCGCGTCTGATACGCATCCCGGTGGCTGAGCTCCCTGAGCAAGGTCCGCTGCATTTGCAATTCGACGGGGACTATACCGGGTTGTCCCGGGCAACCAAGCGTCACCTGATTGTCCCGGGTCCCATCGATCTGGACTGGTATTGATGCGGCAATGGATGCTCTGGGCCATGCTGGCGTTCGCCATTTTGCGCACGGCAACCGCACAGGTGCTGATGGAAGTGCCTCTTCTGTTGGAACTGCCCGGCAACGAGCGGTTGATCCGGGCATGGTATGACGGAGAGGAGTTTCTCGTGGAGGGCAGCGAGCTCTTTCCGGCTCTGGGGTTCACCGTGCAGCGTACAGAAGCAGGACTGGAAGCATTGGATGCGCTACATCGCTACGCGTTTTCGTGCTCCCCTTCACCCGGCCCATCGTGCAAGATTCTCATGGATGATGTGCTGGACCGTCTTGGCAGTGCGTTGCACTTTGATCAAAACCGCCTGCATTTGACTGCATCCTCAGTCGCGACTGCGTTTGATGTACGTTCGCTGCGAACGCGTCAACGCAGCTGGGCCGAGGCCCCAGGACCTCACTTGTTTGGTCGAACACGCAGCGTGTGGGGCGGGATGATGGTCAATTGGCAGCTACGCCGGGATGCATTTGGAATTCATCCCTCCCTCCGACTCACCGGCAGTGTTTTGCATGGGAGCATCGAAGCAGATCTGAATCGGGGTCATTCATGGGTCTACCGGTATGACTGGCCAGAGCGAACGTGGTTGACCCAGATCGAAATGGGACGTGATGCAAATGGATTCGTCGGAGTCTCCATCACGAATATGCCATTGGCAAGGCAGCGCTTACACCGCGTACAGAATCTTCGCGGGCAGTCTGCCCCGCATGCACTCGTCCAGGCGGTCGTCAGCGGCGAGGTGGTGGATCAGGTACAAGCGGATGCCGAAGGACACTATGAACTGAGCACCCCCGCATGGTACGGAACCACAAAACTGGAAGTACGCACCCAGCCGCTCGGAGGACGGCGTATGCAATCGGATCATCACTATCTCTTCACACCAACCTCTCTTGTGCCACCCGGCAAAGTATTCTATCAACTGCGTGCCAGTGAGGAACACTCTGCCCTGGATCTACAGTATGGCGTACACCCGAGACTGACACTCCAGAGTGCACTGGCGCTGCATGGCAGACACCCAGAGGCATCTATCGGCTTCACGATGAATCCGATCACGTTCCTGGTGGCTGATACCAAAGTGCAGATCCCATCTGCACACTGGCTGACCACGCTCCAACTGTGGCGCTCAGGGGGCCAGGTCATGGTTCATCTTGATGGCTGGCGGCGTCAACTCCAGAACCTGCATGTGAACGCATCAGCCAGTAAAGGCCCGGTCAGTGTACTGCTCCGAGGCACACGATCATCCTTTTTGGCATCCTTCTCCGAATGGGGGCAGCGTCTATCGTTGCACCCCGAAGTCTGGCTTCATGCCTATAGCGGACTGCTCATGCAAGCCAGCTGGGATGTTGACCGGCTGCACCATGTGGAAAAAGAAACGCATCACCGCTGGCGCTTTGCCACAGGCTGGGCATTCCCACAGCTTCGAATCATGGGATTTGCGACACAGGACTATATCCAAAAAGCCTATGGCGTGGAGGGAATTCTGACCCTTGGGGGGCCATCCCTGGAATTTCGTGTGGGATGGGATGCCGATCATCAAACGGTAGTCGGTAGTCTCAGTCTCCAGATCTCATCACCGTTTGGGAGCCTGTTTGCCCGGGGGCGTCGGGATACGCACGGAATCTCTAATTCGCAGCAGATTCAGGGGAGCGTGCATCTCTGGGAAACGGTGAGGCTTGCCCCATACGGTCATCAGCAAAGTGCCACAGAACTTCGAATCTTTGAAGACATCAACGGGAACGGCTTACAGGACCCCGCCGAGCCGATCCTGTCCCATATTGATGCAGAGCTCTATCAGGGCGGATGGTCACGCCTTCGAACAGGCGCGCTGTATGTGGCTTATCTGGAGCCCTATCAGCGCTACCAAGTCCGCATCCTGGAGGCATCCATTCGGGATCCGGCCCTTCACCCTGCCACGGGATTGGAGTTCAGCTTTACGGCGGATCCGGGGCGGAGCAAGATCATCCACGTCCCGATGCAGCGACTGATCCCGGTAGTGGGAAAGATCACCGGACTAGATCGAACACCGCTCAGACTCAAAATCTTTCTGAACCAGTCAGAAGTGACGGATGTGTATCGAGATGGCGGGTTTGCTTTGCATTTACGCCCTGGACACTACACCCTCACCGTCGTGGATATCCTAGACCAAGACCCGCTCGCCGAAAAAATGATCGAAGTTGGCATCGACCCACTTCATGTTGTAATTGATCTGGAAAAAATCCCATAGCGATGCGACCAGCATTTGGCAGCCATTACGCGACATTTTCATGTAACATAATTCATCAACCAAAACTCATGACAGAAACTTTGCAGGATTCAACGCTTCTTTCACAGGAGATACAGACCTTTTCGATTCTTGAGCTATTCAGCCAGGCGGGGGGCTTCCAGTGGCCAATTTTGGCCGTATTGACCGCCGGACTAATCGTGCTAATGCTTCGGGTTGTACGTCTTGTTCGGGATCATTTGGCTGCGCGTCCACTCATGCAGTTACGTCTGGATTCCATCTCTTACACTGCACTGGCAAATGCGCAGCGTAGCGCCGCGGACAGCCTCTATACCCGACTTCTTTCAGGAATGCTGCAACTGCATCGCAATCCCGAAGCCATGGGGCGGGAAGTCAGCGATGTAGCGACTGCAGCACATACTGCATATCAACGGACACAACGGATCATCAACTACTGCTCCAGCACCGCCGGTGGACTCGGCCTACTGGGTACGCTGGTTGGGATTTATGCGCTCTTCTCTGCGGGCACACGCGATCCCCAAACCATCTTTGCAGGAATCGCCATCGCGGTTGTCTCTACGCTTCTGGGCATTGTGACCAGCATCCTGCTGGAATTCTTTGAGACACTGATGCACGGCCATGTGAGCCGCTATATCGAATCTGCTCAGGTATGGGCACAAAAAGTGCGCAGTCGTGTGCTTTTTCTTTCCGAGGAAGATGTATGAACGGGTCCCTGATTGTGCGACTGGTAGATATCACGCTTCTATTACTACTGAGTCTGATGGCTGCTGCCAGCTTTACGACAACAGGGCTTGATCCCCCGTTCACCAATGAACTTGAAGAGGACGGGGTGCTCCTGGCGCCAATGCAGATCGGTATTGCACCAGACGGCAGCATCCATACCCAGGACGGAGCATCCATCACCCTGAAAGAGCTCGAGAGTCTTCTGGACCAGTGGCCTGCTGAGGTGGAATTCATCGCAGATGCACGGGCACCCGCGGTCAGATTGCTCGCGGTACACGCCGCCGCAAGACATTTTAATCGTCAGGCCGCATTCAGAGTGCGGCAAAGGCAGGGAGGTGCACCATGAAACGGAGCAGTGGACATTTTCTTCGATTCATAGACCTAGGTCTATTGCTGTTGCTTGCGTTTTTATCCGTCGCAGAGCTGAACCCCACGCTACAGGTCCCCCTTCCCGGAAAACCCGGAAGCCCTCAGGAGGTGGTAACTGCCCGTGTGGTATTTAATCAGGATTGGGAGGGAATGCTAACGCGCCTGGATCGATCAGCAATACTTTGCAAGACAGCAAGTATCGTGGAGCTTGCCACGTGCATGGAACAGCACGCAGCCATGCGATACTTGCTTGCCCCCGTGGAAACAGCGACCGTGCAGCAGGTGGTAACCCTGCTGGATCATTGCAGAAGAGCTGCACATCCGTGCGAGATTGAACCATTACAACCATGAAAATCAAAACACAGGAACGACTGCTTGCGTGCGGCATGACAGCCGCCCTCCTCTTTATACTGGGATTGATTGCCACTTGGGTGGAGCTGCGAAGTCAGCCGCCAAAACTGCAACAGCTGTCACTGACAGAGAGCTTTGCATCTGTAACCCGCCTCCCTTCATCTGCCCCACCAAGCGTGACCAAACCGGCGACACCCGCTCTCCGAAGGCGGACTCCCCGAATACTAGAGTCCATCCAGTCGGAGCGATCGGTTTCTGCTCCAACCCAGCGCGTACTCCCGACTACTTTGCAACTGCAACAGAAAGAAATCCTATTAGAATCTGCACACAGAAACATCGATGGGACATCGGTGGCTGTGACTGCAAGGGTTTCACACATCTCTTCGGCACTAATTCCATCGCAACGTGCCGGAATACAACAGAGCCTGCGCCAGGCACCTCGTGCAGCAACCGAGGTGACCGGAAGATCAGATCCTCCAAGTATATCTCTGGGAATCGAACGTCCCTTACATGCAAACCGCGTCCTGAAAACTGAAGAAGCAAAAAAGATCATCCGGTGGATCCGGGTTACGGAATCGGATCTCCCTCCTGGAATCAAGCGCCATGTGGGGTATCACCCAGGGAATCTGAGTGCAACCGCTCTCCTGGAATATGAGGGCGAACCCTGGGAAATTTATCTGATGGCTCGTATGCCATCGGAAGAGTTGCATGTTGTGATCGTTCGAGGCCATGCAACCTACTATGTTGTGGATCCGAGTTTTAAGCGTGATGGGCGGCGGTTTCGGGTGGGTGTAGCCCGCCGGAGTGGTGGCCAGATCACCGGAATCACCTCGGAGGAGCGCGCGGCCTCCAGTAGCGAAGCGACAGCTCATTACGATGTATTTCTCGCGTGGTGGGACAAGTTGCGACTGACATTGCAATGAGAATTTTCTCCTTTACGCTAGTGCTCCTTGTCGCTGGCTGCAGTGTGCCACCAAGGATTGTGGAGCCTCCTAAACCTGCCAGTCCCATGCTACCCGGGGTAGACAGTACGCAGATTCAGATGGCTTGGCAGCTCGCCGAAGCGTCTTTTGCACGCGATGCCGAAGCAGCCGCACGTGCGGCGGAGGAAGGTAGGAAGCTGGCCGCTCTTGCGGACAGCCTCCTACCACCAGCACTTGCGTCACAGGTTCGGGATACGGCCAGAGCACTGGTTTTATTTCACGCGGGGGTGGATCTACTCGAGCAATACTCCGAGACCGACAGCTTACAGGCACTGGAACTACTCAAAAATGCTGCAGCGAAGTTTGAAGAAGCACTTGAAGCAGACGCATTCGATGACGAGGCAAGGCAGTGGCTGGCTCGTGTGTACCAAACTTTGGCGGAGCGATTCCAGCAGACTGGCGCAATCCAGGAGCAACTTCGCGTATTGCAACGTCTGGTTATGTTGAATCAGGACCGGCATGATTACATCGCACTTTTAGCAGCGGCACAGGAAGAGATACCGACTGAAGCATCGGGGATGACTGCTGGAGCCTTATGGGAGCGTGCTGCACAGGTTGCCCTGGACGATGCGGAGATGGGGCTAAGGGCGGCCCCGGATTCGGCGGCTCTGTTTGCGTACCATGTGCGTGCTAGCCGGGCGTTTGTAGTAGCCAACCGTAGTTTTCTTGCACGTGCATCATTAAGCAGTGCACAGGTTTGGCAGCGCACTGAACAAGAGCGTGCACTCATTCATGCGGACAGCATCTGGTTGGCCTGGGATGATGGAAATCTGACTGCTCGCAAACGCTTTGATGTTCTCCTCAGCGAAGTTTCTGTGAATCCAGAAAAAGCAGCCGACGGTTTGCTGGATTTGCTTGAGGGTGTTCAGAATCCAGATGCTCGGATACAAGTACGCCACCAGTTGGCACTGGCTAGATATGCCTCCGGTTCAGAGGAGCAGTCAGTCCGTTTGATGCAAGCGTTGGTGAGAGAAGATCCACACCAGAAAAAACTCGCAGAGGATTATGCGGTCATGACATACAATCTTGCTCAGCAACTACGCCGTGGGGGAGACCTGCGGGGCGCCCTCGCCTATTTATTGCAGTGCGCATCTCTGGATGCACAGATCGCGGCCAGAGCTGCATTTGATGCAGCGCTTCTTCTGAGAAACAACCTGGATGCGGCCATCCGGTATGCGCACATGGCGGAAGCGCGCATAGATACACTTGACCAGGATGAACGAAATGCGTTATTCCGGTATCTGGCGGAGTTGTACCGAAGGAATGGGGATCGCCACCGAGCTAGGGAATACATCGGATATTTGGCTGGCGGCTAGAATTATTGACAGAGCCAATACCCGGTTACCGCTCGTTTGGTGAGATTGGTAAAGAGGTGCACGTTGTGGCCGAACTGCGCGCGCCAGGGGGCATAAACATCAGCATCATCGGTGATCACAAGGGAATGCTGATCATAGCGCATGGGAGAGGGATCACCAAATATGGCTTCCCCCAAGATGACCTTACCGATATTACTCTTACTGGAAGATCGGAAATGGTCCGCCAGAAGTCACTTTCCTAACGGTAAGCTCACGCCAGCTGTGATCGCAAACCCCCGGTTTTTCGATTCAATACCCGTCGTAGTATCAATCATTCCTAGATCATAAACCGCATCGAGAGACACTGAGAATTCACTGGATACGGGTATATTCACGCCTACTCCAGTCATGATGGATATATCTACAGTCTCTATCTCTGTGCCACCATCTGTACAATCAGAAGAGTAACGCTCAGCCACAAATCCATGAAGCTCAGTCTCAAGTTCTAAACTACAACCCAAAGCAAAAGAGAGTACGGGGCCAGCCAAGACGTGTATAACGTTACTGGATGTAGGGTAAAACTGCAATAGAGCGGGGATCGAAAGGTAGTCTACTCTAGACCTGATATATATACCGTCAGGGGAATTTTCAGGAAGTAGCGTTTCCGCACTTCGTACTATATCCACCGAGTATCCCCTTTGCATCCAGCCGAGTCCCAACTGTGCCCCCATTCTGTCTGAGATCGGCAAAGAAATGGATACTCGTGTGTTAAATCCACCTCTGTAACTTGGATTATATGAAGGATCTACGCGATCCGTGGTGATCTTTGATAAACTAAGTCCCACCTGGATTGACACAGATTTGGTGAGGTAACCTGTTTGAGCATGTGTGGCAACCGAAACCACTGAGAACAGCACGAGAACAATGAAAAATTTGGTTTTCGCGAGCATGTTTTTCATCCTAGAAAGGTTTGTTGGGAGTGCTCCAGGGAGTGTTTGAAGAAGCTGGGTCTTCCGCAAGAACCATTTGTTCGGCGGGCATCCCGGAGCTTAGACATCAACACCATCGCTGATTGCATGCGAGTACCGATCATATGAAGAGCGAAGAGGGATCACCAAATATGGCTTCCCCAAAGATGGTCATGTGGATTTTACTATTACTGGAAAACGAAGTATGATCCACCAGAGATTACCTTCCTAATGGAAAACTCACGCCAGCTGTAATCGCAAACCCTCGGTTTTTTGAATCATCACCCTCCTTGTCGTAATTCCTCATTCCTAAGTCATAAACCGCATCAAGAGATACGGAGAATGCACTGGATACGGGTATATCCACGCCTGCTCCAGCCCTGATGGATACATCTACTGTCTCCAGCTCTATATCATCACCACAATCAACAGACTCACGCTCCTCCTCACCATCAGCCTCAAGAATACTCTCAAGATTACAACCTAGAGCAAAGGAGAGTACGGGGCCGGCCAGGAGACGTACCTTGGATATTGGGTTAAACTGCAAAAGAGCAGGGACTGAAAGGTAGTTAATTCTGAAATCAGTGGTACTGGAAATATCAGGAAACTCATAATCAGAGTAATATCCAGCAAAATCACCAAATAAGTCAGATAATTCAATCTCCAAAGAGAACCCCTTCTGCATCCAACCAAATCCCAACTGCGTGCCCAACCTGCCTCGAATAGGCAAATAAACTGACGCTCGTACGTTAACCCCACTTACGTAACCTATATCAACCAAATCTTCCAAATCTTCGAACTCGTCCGGTGTGGTGACCGTTGATAAACTAAGTCCTGCTTGGATTGATACAGATTTGGTCAGATAACCTGTTTGAGCATATGTAGTGGCTAACGAAACCATGGAGAAAAGCACGAGAATCGCGAAAAATCTGATTTTCATGAGTGCGTTTTTCATGCTAAATTCACAGTGTGCTTGCGGATGCCTTATTAAACATATGAAAAAGTTAAGTCTCCCGTGGGACCCATTTGCTGCAATTCCCCTTTCAGAACTTACGAATCCGTCACTGTTGCATCTGCAATTCGACTCAGCAACTCTTTCCGTCCCCTTCGGTCAACGGCAGACGTTACAATGATCGGTAGTTCTGTCCCATGCGCGCTCAGAGTCTCTTGTGCCGTTCGAATACTCCGTTGAATTGTATTTCCAGACAACTTGTCCGCCTTCGTAAGAACCAAAAAACGTTCTGCACGCGTCTCACGCAAAAGCAGCATGACTTCCTTATCCAAGTCCGTGGGTGGGTGGCGACTATCCACCAGATGGAGCACAGCCCGTAGTGAAACGCGCTGTGTGAGGTATGACACAATATTTCTCCTCCATTGCGCCCTTGCTTTTTTGCTCACCCTTGCATAACCATAGCCTGGGATATCCACGAAATACATCTCGTGGTTTACCTCATAGAAATTAAAGGTCTGCGTCTTGCCTGGAGTTGCACTGATTCGTGCCAGAGATTTTCTCCGACACAACATATTCAAAAGAGCACTCTTCCCAACGTTGGAACGCCCAATGAAGGCAACCTCAGGCAGCCCCTCACCTGGCATCTGTGTCAGGTTTTCCGCACTCTTGACAAAAGTGATGTGCCGAACCTCCATGGATCATGCACTCAAATCCCCGTACTTCGAACCGCTTCTCCGATATGCGCCGGGTTACGGACAATATGGGCCCCTGCGTCTTCAAGTGCTGCAAATTTATCTTCGGCCGTGCCTTTACCACCTGCAATGATGGCCCCTGCATGCCCCATTCGACGCCCTGGAGGAGCGGTTGCACCGGCAATGAATGCGACCACGGGCTTACTTATATGAGCCTTGATGTACGCCGCTGCATCCTCCTCATCCGTTCCTCCAATCTCTCCAATGAGAACCACGGCGGCAGTTTCGGGATCCTCTTCAAACAGTTGTAATGCGTCTATGAAACGAGTCCCAATAACTGGATCTCCGCCAATTCCAATCGCTGTGCTTTGACCATATCCCTCACGGGTGAGCTGATCAACGGCCTCATACGTCAAGGTTCCAGACCTCGAAATCACACCTACGGGTCCTTCAGCAAAAATCATTGCCGGCATAATCCCCACCTTGGCCTGCCCAGGAGTTAATAGACCCGGACAATTCGGTCCAACAAGACGGGTGCCCTTGGACTCTGCGTAATGGAACGCGTGAACCATGTCCTTCACAGGAATTCCTTCGGTAATACATACAATCAATCCTATCCCTGCCTCCGCCGCCTCCATGATTGCATCCTTGGCGAATGGGGGAGGAACAAATATGACCGAGGTATTGGCACCTTCGGCAGCAACGGCTTCACGGACCGTGTTGAAGACTGGACGACCCAAGTGTTGCATCCCTCCCTTGCCTGGAGTTACCCCTCCAACCACCGTCGTACCATATTCGATCATCTGCTCTGCATGAAATGATCCTTCCTTGCCCGTAAATCCCTGCACGACTAATCTTGTGTTGTTGTCAATTAAAATGCTCATTAATTAATCTTCTGATTCAATGTATTCGAAGAATGCACGTTATCGTAAATCCATAATCGCCTTACCGGTAGAGAGCAGGGTTGATTCGCTAAATGGTGCCCCTAACAACTGCACCCCTACGGGCAGCCCCTTCGTTGTACTCCCCACAGGAATGGATATCCCAGGGATCCCCGCCAAATTTGCTGTCACCGTATAGGCATCGCTAAGATACAGCTGGAGAGGATCCTTGTCCCGTTGTCCAACCCGCATTCCTGCCGCCGGATTTACGGGAGTTAAGAGCACATCAACCTTCTGCCATGCCTCATCAAAATCCTTGCGAATCAAATTACGAACACGCTGCGCCTTCCCATAATATGCATCGTAGTAACCGGCTGAAAGTACGTACGTACCCAACATGACCCGCCGTTTCACTTCAAATCCGAATCCACTGCTTCGGGTGCCTGTATACATGTCTTCAAGGGAGTGACCTTCATCTGAGTATCGAAGCCCATACTTGACTCCATCGTAGCGGGATAGATTACTGGATGCTTCTGCCGCTGTGAGAATATAATACGCTGCCACCCCATACTCTGTATGAGGCAGCGACACTGGTACTAGATTTGCTCCTTCTGATTCCAGGGTGCTCGCAGTCTGATCAACAAGTTTCCTGACCTCTGGATCAAGTCCTTCACCATAATACTCTTTTGGCAAACCGATCCGTAATCCTCGAATGGATTGCTCCTCCGAGAAATTCACATCGGAATAGGACTGGCCCATACAAGTAGCATCACTCGGATCACTGCCCGCCATATGTGAGAGAATCTTTGAGGCAACCTCGGCAGTGTCGGCAAAAGTACCAACACAGTCAAACGAAGATGCAAATGCAACCAGACCGTAACGGCTCACCAGTCCATACGTTGGCTTCAGTCCCAGAACTCCACAAAAAGCTGCTGGCTGGCGTACGGATCCTCCTGTATCTGTACCCAATGCAGCATGACACATCCCGGCGGCAACGGCAGCGGCAGATCCTCCCGACGATCCTCCTGAGACGTACTCCAGGTTATGGGGGTTCAGCGTGGGGCCGTACGCAGAATATTCGGTAGTCGCGCCCATTGCAAACTCATCGCAATTCGTACGCCCGATAAGGAGTGCGCCAGCGCTACGAAGTCTGGCAACCGAAGTAGCCTCAAATGGGGGGTGGTATCCCTCGAGAATTTTTGAGGAGCAGGTTACCGGCCATTCAGTCGTACTCAATACATCTTTCACACCAAGCACCAGCCCCATCAATGGTAAACTCTCTCTCTGGGCGAATGCCCGATCGATCGTTTCCGCTGATTGATGTACAGTCTCAGCGTCTACATGCGTGAACGCATTCAGTAAAGGATTCTTCGCCTGAATTGTGTCCAAGGCGAGCTGTGCAATCTCCGCACAACTGGTCCTTTTTTCGAGTAAGGCACTCCTACAATCGGCAAACGACGGCAAAGCCATGTGCGGTTCCTAGGACGTGCCAAGGCCGAAAAATTACTTAGAAGGTTCAGGCGTAGGATTTGCCGTAGCAGGCTCCTGCTCCTGGGATGGGGGGACGTAGCCTGGAGGATTCTGCTGTGCCGGAGGACGGTACGCGGGGGGACGGTCTTCAACGGTCAGCTCACGGCTAATCTCGCTCGTGGCCGACTTGAATTCCCGGATTCCTTTCCCGAGTCCGCGTGCTACTTCAGGGATACGCTTGGCCCCGAATAACACCAAAACAATCAGAAGTATGATGGCTATTTCCATAGGTCCAAGTCCAAACATGGCGCACTCTCGGTTGTTGTGTAATTGGGCAGAACTATTTGGGAATACAAAGACTTGTACTCCATGTTCCCCACGATCCTCAATTACGTCTCCGCACCAATAAATGGCAATGATCCCGATTTGATCATTCTTGCACGTCTCGATCTGCCTACAATATTTAATCGAGGGAAATGATAAACGACAATGACTGGAATTGCGGTAAAAGTCAACTACGGCCATCCAACCAGGATCATCTTCGAATCCTATGCATCAAGACGGTATTCATGGCGAGCGTGATACGGCGCGTGATCCACACATCTCGCAGCAAACAGCCCAAAGATTAGGTCAAAGACTTTCCATCTGATTAGATTGCGGCCTTGCGTCTTGGCGATGGCTAAAGTGGCAAGTGTCGGCAACACAATAAGTAAGTGGAATACAACTGGGTCTATTGTTAAATCCATTACAGGTCTCAATTTGGTGTGAAGTAGATTGTGCCCGAACAGGTGACGGGCTGGACATTATCACCCCACAAACCCTGTGCCCAGGATGGATACGGCCAAGAGAAACCTCGCCTATTCACCAGCACCGGTAGCGGAATCCACGCTTGTTTGCGGCCAATTTATTCGGCAACCAACCCGACGTGTCGGAATCTTTAAGATGAAAATGTATCGTCGAATTACACAACACTGCGCAACTTTTTGCAACTTTCTGTATAGAATCGAGAGAAATTGTGGTACAATCTAAGTTGTTTCTTATCATTGTACCTCATAAGCGCACACCAACCGGGCGGAGGCCCTAATGAAAATGAGGAGGGTTTTCATTCTACATTCAGCAATCAATTCCTCTCTCGGCTGAATGATCTAGGCTAATCAAGACTTGGAAATTGCTCAATCTCATTCACAGTGCAAAAACTGTAATGGGGAGTCTAGCTAGTTTTCACATAGCCTCGATCCTAGAGCATATTGACAAGTCACAAGAAACTAAACGCAAAAAGAGTCAGGAGCGCGGTGGAACGTTGACGCGCACCCGCATATTATGCAGCCATAGGAACAATTCGGGAATCACAAATGAAAAAGCAGGATATACAGGAAATAACTGTTACTGTCCGAATCGAGGAAGACGGTGACGGTTTTTACGCGTATGCACCCGCGCTTAAAGGGTTGCACGTTGGTGGCGACACAATAGAGGAAACGTTAAAAAATGTCGAAGACGGAATTCATGTATATTTGGATTCTTTAGTTGCGCATGGAGAACCATTTCCTGAAGGGCCACATTTTAAGGTTCACAACTACAAGAAACCTATAACCAAAGAAATATCCGTTTCATGGCCATCTCCCATGATGCTTGGCGACAAGTCAAAAACATCACAGCGGAAAAGATCATACGCGCACTGAAGCGCGATGGATGGGAACAAGAGCATTCCAGAGGTGCCACTATTGGGTTTACAAAAAACAGAGGAGCCCCTCTTGCACCGAGTAGAGTTGTTGTACATTACCACCCAAAGAAAACCTACAAGCCTAAGCTGTTGAAGCAAATACTTTCAGACATAGGTTGGGATGACTCTGATTTAATGCGCCTGAAATTGATCAGAAAAGGGAAAAAGTCAAAAAAATCTGACTGACCCACCCCGTGGAATCTTTATGCGTGCGCAAGTATGTAATCCCTTTGAAATTCGTTTGGGCTTGATCAAAAAGGAATAAAACCCTGAGAATAGCAATACTATTACCAATAAAAGCCATTGAACTTCAACCGCTTCCCGTCCATCCCTCGTACGGTCATAGACATTTGATCAATCGTATCGTGGTCCCGGAGATCGTTCTTCCCTGCAAATTGCTTTACGCAGCGGTTCTGGTACTTCTTGTTAAGGTGGTAAAATGTGCAATGATAGGCACGTTTCAAGACTGCCCAGAACGATTCGATTCCGTAAGGCTATTGAAGACCTTGTGTCTAACCAGTCCAGCCGTTCGGATATTCATCCTCATCTGATTCTAGAAGAGCACGAGGTGATGGAAAGTCAGCTATCAGATTTCGTGACCAAACTGACTGAATATGAGCGTTTTCAGTTGAAAAGTTCTTCAGTACTCAGCGTCAACTCATTTAGCGAATGAGGTGACAGCCTCATCAGAGTACGAACTGCATCGGGATGACGAAAACTTCTCTTTTCACCCGCCAAATCTCGCTCAGTATCAGATGCTCACGGATGAAGAACAATCCGCTGAATATCCCTCAGCGCATTTAGTATGTGAGGGACCTTAGGCGTTTGCATATTGAGATGAATTCGCTCGTTAGGCGAGATCCAAAATAGCCTGTATATTTGGTTTTCGAGGGACTAGTTGCAATGTAGAAGGCTGGTTTCCGAACAACCGGATACTCCGACAAATGAGGCGCAACTGGCCCGTCACCCCGATGGTGCGGTACATATCAGCGAACGCCGAGACCTCGTATCATTTCGATTTCTGCTAACCCCAAAGGGATTGGATGCAATTGAATACGCAAAACGTTGTCATCCTTCTTCTTGGCCTGTGTTTTCTGGGTAGTGCGGGAGAAAAATCAGTTCTGGAGAACCGGAGCGAGCCAGCGAAACCCAAAATCGTCCTCATTTACATTGATGACTTAGGGTGGGCGGATGTTGGATTCAACGGTAGTAGCTACTACGAAACACCAAACATAGACCAGCTTGCAAACCAAGGGATCATTTTTCCGCAGGCCTACGCAAATGCCCCCAACTGTGCCCCAAGTAGGGCCTCCGTGATGACCGGACAGTACACACCACGACATAAGGTTTACACGGTGGGGACCTCCGAACGGGGCCAAGAAGAGGACCGCCGTATGATTCCCGTTCCGAACACGGAAAGCACCACTCGCCCCTGTGCCACTGATGGATCCCTCCGATACGCCGGGCATCCTGTGTAAACTCCGGGGATGCCCCCTTTGGAAGACGGAGGACCACATCCTCGGCCTCACGCTCAATCCGATACGCAGGACTGGACGGAGCATCCCGTTTCTGTGTCCCCTCTTGCGAACTGCCGTGTTCCCTTTCTCCGGAAACGTCCCGAGCCTTCTGCGGCGCATCGCGCCCGGTCTCGATGAGGGTATTCAGTCTGGTCTCCACAGGATCAAACACAACAAAGTTATATATCCGGTGGCTGGCAGCTCCAAGCCCACCGAATCCACTACGCAAGCCCCCCGCTTCATCCATACAATTTCTTGTGAGCCTTGAGAAATGCCTTCTCCTGTTTGATGTACTGTTCTGGGTTGTTGGCGTACCTCTCCAGCATATGCGTAGCACCACGCATATCATACGTTACCACACCACACCTCCGGCACTCCCACGCGGTTGTTCCAGAAGGACTCAAGAAACTTGACTCGAGCCCCAGGTTCCCCCCTTCCTTTATAGGAACCGCATGCGGACATTTTGCCTGTAGCTTCTCTTTGAGCCGTTTCCGCTTTGACTCCTGCCACTGATTTATGTTGAAGGTAAAACCGACCTTCACTGCAACCACCGCCCCTATCAGAACGAACACTGCAACCACTAACTCCCAAAACGTGTCAGGTAAGAAATCCATAGTAAAAAGCGTTTATTCCTTCACCTTACTTATGGCGACATCCTTCTGGGGTTCCTGTCTTTTGTACCCGGATGCAGGGTCCCGGAGCATCATCCGATCTTTAATCCGCCATCCTTTGTACGTGATACCTTTTTACCGCCCGCAGCTTGGCTATACTTTTCTAACCTTTGCCTTTCTTCCTTGGACGAATTGGCCTCACGCTTAGCCCTTTCTGTTTCCTCCCGTTCGATCTTAACCTTGCGAAGATCATTAACCTTGCCATCAAGCACCGCCACTGCATCATCATCACCAGGGATTACTGAAAAGTGCTTAATCTCCATAGTTATGTCAGGAAGCACGGCATGAGTACGGTAAGGAGGTACAAAAACTTTGAACAGATACTTATGGTGCTTGGACATTTCCTCTGGATTGCTCGATGAACGTCCAACGGGCTTAATCTCGCACTTGATACATCCGTTATCCTTGCCCCTCAGATTCCACAATAGAAAAGCCGCAGCGTCCTCATTAGTGCCATACTGGGCTTTTGGGATTCGCTCAAACGACCCATCAATACACATATAGAGTTCTTTCATGTTGCTTGCCGACCTCTCGGCTTTTAGTTAGTGTGTTGGTGTTATGCTGCCGCACCTCTTTTCCCTTTCTCACACGGCGCACTTTTCCGCGCATATTGCTTGCCGCGCAGCTCGTCAGTCAGCGGGTATGGAACTTGCTTGGGTTCCAGGTCAAAAAAAGCTCTGTACGTCTCTTGTGTAGCCTTGCGGAACACAACTGCATCCGCCTTCGAAGTTACCGTGCTACCCCCACGCACTGGCACAACACGCAGGATTTTATACGGGTCCCCCAACGCCAGCAGAAACCGCTGCGGCGCGTGTTTATGCCCGTTCGCTTCAAGCGTCCCCTCGCAGTCGTACACCGTATAGGCGCCACCCCCACGCCGTATGCAGATCACATAATCGTTGTTTTTCATGGTTTCATTCAGTCATCCTATCAGCCCCAGTGTCAATCTGCGGCCATTCATGCGATTCATGTTCTCGTTCAGGTACGTGTAAGACTGATTCGGGGCCGTCAGGACGACTTTTATTGCGCGTGCATCAAATATGTGCTTCTCTTCCAGCCAGTCCACACACGTTTCGACCGTTCCGTCGCTCCCGAACTTGTAATCGTGCTTGTTTGCAATGTCGATCACATGTTTCATGTCGCGCAGCCCAACGTCTTGGAGCATTACGGACGTCATCCTATTAGCCGTTTTTTGTTTTTTTGATTCTGCACCGGCTATATTTTTGGGAAAAATTGATCCGTTTGATAAGGGGGCCATCGAACCCGATTTGCCATTTTTCGGGTTTGCATACTCGTAAAGCGATCCGCAACATAACCAATAGTCGCGAACGCGTGTGCGTTTGGACGTGCGGCCCTCTACCTCCTCGTAATGGGTTTCCGGCATGTAGCCGATTATGCCGGCTTTCTTCAGTCGCTGGATAGCCTTCTTGACCGCGTTCTCGCTCTTTCCCAGGTCTTTCGCGATCCGCGCTTGTGTTGGCGCATACTTACCCGTATGCCCGAACGGGGAACGGCAGGGCTTGTGATCTACCTTGCTGATCATGTAATCCAACTGTGTCCCACGTTTAAGGTTAGATAACCAATGAAGTGGGCGAAGATTGGATAAATGGTTTGTTCCTCCCTGAGATTGCGAAATCACATTATCGATTTCCCATCCCCATTGTGATCTCCTGCTTCCATAATCTGCATACCGAATCACACGCCCGAAGTCATCCAGTCGCAAAATCAAGGGACTATATCCGGGTATTTCGCGTGCTTTCGGCCAAACAGCGTCCTTTATATTAGCATCCATTACACTTGCCTTTGTCGTCGTACCCGTGTTAGGGGGTAGAACATAGCTCCTTCAATCTTTCCTTCGCAGTTCTGTGTCATGCAGAACACACGAACTACTTCTTGCCCTTCCTGCCTTTTTTGGGGGCACGTTGCGACAATGCGCTTCCCGCTATCTTCTTACCAGTTTTTGAAGTCTTCTTGCTTCTGAGAGCCTTTGAGGCGGCCTTGCCTACTTCCTTACTTGTCCTTCTTTGTTTAGCCATAGTTAGTACCATTTGATTAAAACATTCCCAAGGTGGGCTGCGTCAAAAACTGTGCCAGAGCCTGAGTTGTGCTAGAGTGGCAGGACTCCGTGCAATAATGGCACAATTGTCATTATCCTGCATTCGGTATTGCGTCAGCGCGCGGTAGGACTCCCTGCAATAATGGCATCCTGTGGTGGCTGCTGTACGAATTCCGTTTCATAGGGACTGTTCCGTTAGACGATCTCACGGGAAAAACAGAGGTCAGCCCTAAGCAGTAGTATTCCTCGGGAACTAGTTAATTCGACGGAACGTGCGAGAGGATATGATCCATTGCAAGATTATGGAGGCACTAGGACCGGGGGCAATGAAGCCCGGCAATGGATCAGGCGGACGATGGCAGCGGATTGTATGCAGGATACCGACATTCCGCCACGAACTTTGTGCCCAAGTCTCAGTTCAGCGGATCTAATTGCTCAAAATGATGCCTGCAAAGGCGCGAACTACAGTTCTAACCTTATGGCTATTCACTCGGTTCAAGAATTTCTCGATTGCCTCCCCCTTGCAGCAAATGGTACTCCCTCTGGCGAGTTTCTGTACCGTGGTCAGGCTGACAGTAGTTGGAGAGTAGACTGCTCTGCAGTACGCAGGCTCGTAGCTAGTCAGAACAAGAATCTGGAAAATGGCCCTATTCAGCAAGCACTGGTCGGATACTTGCATAGCTTGCTTAGTGAAGTGTCGCGATACGTAGGTACTTGTGCCGAACTACCTCCAGGATGCACTCAACTTCACGTCCTCGCCCAGTTGCAGCATTTCGGAGCCGCTACGGGCCTAATTGATTTCACACTGGATCCCTTAAAGGCACTCTGGTTTGCCAGCCAAGGATCCCCTGATAAGGATGGAGCAGTCTATGTCTTGCCACGGGCGGATCTGCGAAAGATTGACGAATTGGACGTGCGGGCTAACGATGCCCTGAGTTATTTCTATGGTCCTGCAAACATGTGGGAAAATCCGCCCTACGTGTGGGAGCCGAAGAACATCCCGGGAAGAGCATTCTCCCAGCAATCGGTGTTCGTTATAGATGTTCCATTCGTTGCGCCTTTCCGCCTCAGGAAATGTGTCATAGCCAAACGGGCCAAGGAAGAGCTATTGAGGGAATTACAGAACGAACATGACATCCACGAAGAAAATCTTTTCGCCGACCTCCCTGGGTTTTCCCAAGCCAACTCGGCTTCAAAGTACTTTAATGCCAACCGGACTACGGATTTCTGGTTAAAGAGGTTGGACGACATTACAGATAACTACAAAAAAGTAGGAGCACATGTGGATTGTGGGGTGGCGTATTCAGCCATCCGAGATTTGGACTCAGCTATCCATCACTATACAGAGGCCATCAAACTGGATCCTGAATGCATTGGGATATACGTCAATCGGGCGCACGAACTATACTCATGTGGTGATCTAGTCAAGGCATTAGCTGACTGCAATACAGCCATCTGCCTTCATGGAGACGGCAGCCAAGAAAACGGCTTCAAGCAAATAGCCCAGGTCTACTACCTTAGAGGCCTCATACACCGAGAGCTAGGAAACGAGGATCAGCATTATGCAGATATAAACAAGGCATTCGAGAGCGGTTTCAAATTGTATTGGGATGACAATAATTTCTCTTTTCACCCGCCACCTCTCGCTCAGTATCAGATGCTTACGGACGAAGAATAAACTACTAGATATCTCTCAGCACATATAGCATGTGCGAGATCTTAGGCGTTTGTATATTGAGGCGAAGTTGCTCATTGGGTGGGATCCAAAGTAGCCTGTATATTTGGTTCCAGAGGGACTAGTCGCAGTAGAAAAGGGCCGGTTTTCAACAATTAGTTACTCCGGCAAGTGAGACACAACTGGCTCGTCAACGCGATGGCACGGTACGTATCAACGAT
Source organism: Rhodothermaceae bacterium (assembly GCA_009838195.1). Taxonomy (NCBI): domain Bacteria; kingdom Pseudomonadati; phylum Rhodothermota; class Rhodothermia; order Rhodothermales; family Rhodothermaceae; species Rhodothermaceae bacterium. The sequence continues at coordinate 41,288 of VXSC01000047.1, forward strand.
TGCTAAGACCTCGTCTCAGATTTATTTCTGCCAACCCCGAACGGATTGAATGCATTCGAATACGCAAGGCGTTGTCGTCCTTCTTCTTGGTCTGTGCTTTCTGGGCAGTGCGGGATTAGTTAAGGAGAAGCTGAGCGAGTCAGCGAAACCCAATATCATCTTCATTTACATCGATGACCTAGGATGGGCGGATGTTGGATTCAACGGCAGTACCTACTACGAAACACCAAACATAGACCAGCTTGCAAGTCGGGGGATCATTTTTTCGCAAGCCTACGCAAATGCCCCCAACTGTGCCCCGAGTAGGGCCTCTGTGATGACCGGGCAGTACACACCACGACATAAGATTTACACGGTGGGGACCTCCGAACGGGGCCAAGAAGAAGACCGCCGTATGATTCCCGTTCCGAACACAGAAAATCTACCGCTCCATTATACGACTCTAGCTGAGGCGTTAGGCGATGCAGGATATACTACCGGCCACTTCGGAAAATGGCATCTCGGAGACACGGGGTTTCATCCCGAAGACCAGGGTTTTGATGTAAATGTTGGCGGATACAAAAGTGGATCGCCACGCGGAGGATACTTTCCGCCCTATAATAATCCAAAACTTGCCGATGGCCCTGACGGTGAATACCTGACGGATCGCCTCACAAACGAGGCCATCACATTTATTGAGCAGAACAAAGAAGGACCGTTTTTCCTGTATCTGTCTCACTACGCGGTGCATACTCCAATACAGGCGCAGGCAGATGTTATAGCAAAGTATGAGCGCAAAGCACCCGATGGAGATCAAAAAAATCCTACATATGCTGCCATGATTGAGAGTACTGATCGGAGTGTGGGTAGCGTGTTAGAGCAGATTGCAGCGCTGGGGCTGACCGAAAATACACTGGTTGTTTTCTATTCTGACAATGGTGGAGCTGTCCAAGCCACGTCCAATCAGCCGCTCAGAGGCTACAAGGGAATGTTGTACGAGGGCGGAATTCGCGTCCCTTTGGCTGTAAAATGGCCAGCAATAATCACACCCGGGCGGTTGGATAGCACCCCTGTAATTGGAATTGATTTTTACCCTACCCTCTTGGAGATAGCTGGTGCTGAGCCCCCGGCACACAATATGGATGGAGTAAGTCTCGTCCCGATTTTCTCTGGAATTGGCAATCTGGCAGCGAGGAACCTCTACTGGCATTTTCCGGCATACCTTGAGGCGCCAAGGGGAATACCCGGACCGTGGCGTACGACACCGGCTGGAGCGATACGTAGTGGAGATTACAAGCTGATCGAATTCTTCGAGAATGGTGCACTGGAGCTCTACAACCTGCGCGAAGATCCACGAGAGTCCACCGATATGGCTAACCAACTACCCGAAAAGGTCAAACTGCTACATGAGAACCTCAGGGACTGGCGCGAAAATGTCGGAGCCGATATGCCAACACCAAAGTAGTTACCGGTACGTTGAGCCAGTTATGATACTCAGTCCAGAAATCCCTTCTCCCCTCCTGATCCATCATGGCTCGTCTGATTCACCGTATTGCCACTGCCTCCAACCCTTGAGTAAAGGAAAATACAGGCCTAAGAAAATCGGCCGCCTATCTGTGGCCTGCATCGCGCGTGCATAAATCTCCATTTTGGAGCGATACCTCTCCCGCTCATTGTCTAAAAACCAGTCCACATCGCTTCCAGCATGCGTGCTCGTCTTGTAATCGACGATCCAGCGCTTGCCGTCCTCCACGAAAGTTCGATCCAGAATATAACGGCGAGCCCCTACTCCCGCGGCAACAGTTAGTGCATATTCCCGCTCATCATGCTTGTGTCGTGACAGAATCCAACGCCCCCGGCTGTCCTCCACCGTATTGGTTAGCGCCTCCTTCACTTGCACCAAGGCCGTTTCTAGATTTTCTCCCTCCAAACCTTCATGATAAAGAGCATAGCGTAAAATATTCTCGCTGAAATCCACCCTGTCTGGAAACCACATCTCCTGTAACATCCGGTGAACCACATTCCCGATCCGTCGCCGAAAATCCCCCGCCCACTTGAAGACCGGCGTACGCTCTTCCTTTTCATCCTCAAACCGCTCCCGTTTCGCTTTCCATATCAACTCCTCGGGCGGATCCACTGGCTCCCATTCCGCGGACAAACGAAGTAAAGGGACACCAACATCTTCCGGCCTGGTGACATCCGTGGCACCCACCTCCTCCCGACAATCCTTCCATGCTCTTGAGAATTCCGGCTCTGCTACTTTCCATATTTTGGACAGAAGCACACGCGAATCCGGCGACTTCACGTCATCGCCTTCCGCTCCGTGAGCAATATGCCCGATGAGGTGCAGATCCTTTCGAGCTCGTGTGGCTGCCACATACAATAGACGTGTACTTTCATGGTCTCGCCTCTTTCGCTCGATAGTTCGCAGGTATCCATAGGCGGCATCCCCTTGGCCCCCCGTCTCCTGAATCGGTGCCAACAATAAATGGGGTTGATCGCCATCACTGTATTCCCGCCACATCAAGAGGCGTGAACCATCTGCCCGGGTCTGATATCCCAGACCCGGTAATATGACCGTATCAAACTCCAGCCCCTTGGCCTTATGAGTGGTTAACAGCTGCAAGTCCCCTTTTGCCTCTACATCCGAGGGGGCAAATAGGCGTTCGACATCTCCCATAAATTTATTCTCGTCCCGCAAGTCGATACCGTCGACCGACTCCTCCAGAAGATTCAAAAAGGCCGTCGCATCCTCCAGGTCTGTTGATTTCCCAAGGCACGCAGGCCCGCCCAGAGCCAACCATGTACCTTCAATCCACCGCCGCACAGGAAGCCGACCTCGAAGTGCACATGCATCGGTAAGGATCGGAAAAACACGTTTCAAGCGTCGTCTGCCATCCGGCGACAGCTGCTCTTGACGAACGGAAATAAGGTCCAGAATCGCAGTTTCAAAATCATTACCCACCAGGTTCTGCAGATCCGCCAGGGTCAATCCACACCATGGTGCTCGAAGAATAGAAAACCAGGCGATGCGATTTCCCGGATGAAGCAGTGCCTGGGTCAAAGCCACCAAGTCACGAACTACCGGCCGCTCACCAAGCGGATCAATCTCGACCGATCGAAACGCAATCCTGCGCCTGTGAAGCAGTGTAATGATGTTTAGCAAATGTCTACGTGCCTGAACAAGTACGGCAATTGTCGCTTCCGGCTGCTGTGATCGGGTTTCTTCAATGATCTGGACGACCTTCTCAGCCTGAGCTTCCAAATCATCGCGAAAAAATGGATGGATCCTGATTGTACTGCCATCCATGTCGGTCCTGTAGGCGGTAGAAGGGCTGTACGTTACACCACCGGTCACCGTATCCTCAACTTGTGGGAAGGCCTCACTCAGGGCCTCATTAACCCAACTCACAATCTCCGTGCTGGAGCGAAAATTCGTCTCCAATACAAGAAATCTGAGGCGGACCGGCCCCAATCCATGCGTTCGAGCGCGAGAGAACAGGCTCACCTCTGCTTCCCGAAAACCATAAATGGACTGCATGGGATCACCAACCAGAAACAGTGTCCTGTCATCGCCTGTCCAGTCATGGATGAGACTCTCAAACAGTTCGTACTGACTCTGGGACGTATCCTGAAATTCGTCAATCAATAGATGCCGAACCGCAACGTCTGGAATGCCTCCCCGTGAGCCCGACGACACATGCGCCTTCACTGCTTCTTGGGCTGCCAGTGCAACCTCTGTAAAATCAACACACCCGTCCTCCTGAAAGACACCGCGAAGCTGGGTCACTGCTGCCGGCAAAAGATGCATCAGTGCCTCCAGAACCTGCCACTGCTTGTCATCATAGGTTGCCGGTGGTAATTGTCGCAGTTCATGAAGCTGCATAATAACATCCTCCCCGAGATGGATTGCCTGGATGCGCTCTTTTGCATCTTGCTCTTGGGGTGGAAAACCCGTACCCACGTTGTATGCCCTGCGACGCTTACCGCTACTGGTCAAAAGTAGCTCTGCAATCCCAAGCCAACACGGAAGAGCCTCAGCGGAAGTATCCGGGAGGCCTTGAAGCTCAAGACAGGCAACAATCTTACTTTCCCTGCCCGCATCGTGTAGATTTTTGGCTGCCAAACGGGCCAACTCAACCACTTCCTCCGCCTGGCCCTCTGAAAATTCCTCCACCACACGTTCCAGCGCATGCTTGATGACATGAGATAATGCAGACTCCAGGGCCCGCCGCGTCTCCGCAAGTTCTTCCTTTCTTCCATCCACATGGCGCATCCACTGATCCCGTCGGCCTAGCATTGCACCCAATAGCTTCTCCACCTTGCCCATATGATTGTCAAGGTGCCTCAATAGAACAGCAATCGCAGCTAGTTCATTCGCCGGTGCCCGATCATCGAATAACAACTCCAGCGTGCGACGCGCAGCCTTTTGGTGCAGATGGCGTGCATCCTCTTCCGGCTGTAGTAGTGCTCCCATACGGGAGACCCAAGGCATCCTGCGGACCAGTAAAGAACAAAGTGAATCAATGGTCTGGATACGCAGACGTAATGGGTTCTCAATAAGATGCCACTCCCGCTTGTCGTTGCGTTCAAGCGCTTGACGGGCCAGATCCCATGTATGCCTCTCGTGCTGGGCTATTGGTGGTTCACCTGCCACTCCCTGGAGCGCGCGGATAATGCGGTGTCGCATTTCGGCAGCCGCCTTGCGGGTAAAGGTGATGGCAACGATCTCCTCGGGATAATCTACCCGGGCCAACAGAACGAGATACCGCTGAATCAAGAGTTCTGTCTTACCGGAGCCAGCAGGTGCCTGCACAATGAACGAGGCATGCGGATCCAGTGCCTCCTGGCGCTGCGCGTGATCTGGAACCAGATTACTCATCCTTCTGCGATGATTTTACGGGGGGACTCCCGACCCGGCAAAACGTGGTCAGGTTGCAATACCTGCAGGTCTGTCCTGGAATTTTGGGGTCAACGATCGCATGCCCGGCCTTGTAATCCCGTCCGAGGGCGTTGAGGGTTTCTCTCCAGTGCCCGATAAGCTCCGGCAAAGGCTCTTTGCTGACTTTAACCCCCTTATTGCCGATGTCCTGATTTGCGATTCCCTTGAATTTCACATCGCCCATCATCAGACTGCCAAAGGAAATCCCGGCGATGGGTGAATCTGCCACGACGGCATAGATCGGCAACTGCGGATCATCGGGACGCTCCCCATCCCACAAGGAGACTCTGCATCCGCCCGTCTTGTAGTCAAGGATAAATCTCTCCCCACCTTCGAGTAGATCAACGCGGTCTTCCTGGATACGTATGTCTATTCCAGCCACGGTTACATCCTGCCCCGCTTCGCGTTCATTTTCATCCACGTCTGCGTTTGTACCAGATATATCTATTCCACCTACCGTTACATCCTGCCGCTTTTCCTGCTCAAGAACCGTAAAGGGTGTCCGCTCACGCTCAAGAGCCAGCCACTCCCCAATAATTTTCTCTAATCGCGCCTGTTCTACACATAGGAATCGTTCATTTCGAAGCCCGCCCCGAAAGGATGTCAGCCGATCAAGCTCTTCGCGTACGATCCCCCGCACAAGATCTGCCTCTTCCTGCTCGGACAGGGCCCGCAGCGCCGCCTGCGTCCTCAGTTGTCGCCAAAGTATATCCAGGACACGATGCATGAGTCTACCACGGTCCTGGGCAGCCAGCCCCGGCTGAGCTATACCGGGTGCGGTTGCCCCAAGGCGTAGCTCCGCAAATGCTCGAAACGGACAGGCCGCCTGCAACTTGAATAGGCTCGTCCCTCCCCTGACCTTTCCTTCGCCGAAGGGGAGTCCTTGATGATCCTCAATGAATTCCATCTTCGAAGAGCGTTGAATGCGCTCCCCGAGGCTTTCAATGGTACTGACGCCCAGATCTTCCTCCGACACTTCCGGCAATTCCGTAAACAGTGGACTGACTCTACGATCCGCATCGCCCTCACGTCTGGGGTGACTGACCACAATCGTCGGAGCACTCTTCAGTAACCGATCCGCAAGAGTTTGGGCGTGCTGCAGCATCCCTTCCGGGGTCGAGCGCCATAATTCTTTTCGACGCTGCAGCCCTATAGGTACAAAAGGGGCCGGTTCACAGGGGGGCGGCCAGGCATCATCATGCATCCCAATCATCCAGAGATAATCAAATGATAACCCCATCGCCTCCAAAACCCCCAGAATCTGTACTGGGGCGGGGTCCCTCTCGGGCTGAAAAAGCTTACTGGAAGCCATGCGACGAAGAATGGTGACGGCCCTTTGACGCGTGATGCTTCCACACACGCCATCCAGTTCCACCAGTGCGGACACCAACTCTTCCCATACCGAGTACGTTTGATACTCCGCGCTGACTGACTGCCAGGTTCCGGGCCAACTGATACGTTGCGATTTTGTGGACGCATCCCCATCGTTGTCCTGGATTTTTGACTGCAATAATTGCGAGAGGGCCTCCGCCCATCCACTGGGCTTCTTCCTCCCTCCAAGGTCTGAATACTGCGCCTGCCATGCAACAAAAAGTGAGGCAAGCAATGGGCATTGATGCAACGAACTCTCCTTTTTCGCCAGATAAATAAGATCCCTCAAGGTCACATACTGCTCTCCGCGATTCCGCAGTGCCACATCAAGAAGGGCACGTGAGGTGCGTTCCTCAGAAAATCCTGGCAAAAACGGGGACAAGAGAAGGCGGCTGGCCTCCTCTATGGGGATCTCCCGCGGATCTATCGAAAGAATCTGCAGTGCCGATTGGATGATTGGATAGTCACCAGCTGGAAGGCCCAGCGAAATGTTGAAGAGCCGTTTTGAATCTTGTTCTGGATGAAGCCATGCCTGAGGATGAAATACCTCGGAAAACACACGCTCAACATGACTGCGGAGATTCCCAATGCCTGGCAGAATAATCCCGATCCGAAACGATCTACGTTCCGCTTCTGGATCGTTCTGCAGAATACGGCGTGCCCATTCAGCCGCAACGCGGATCTCTCGGAAGGTATCGGAAGCACTCAAGCGAAAACTCTTTTCTGCGTGATTAGGCAAGGGTGTTTCCTGTATCCGTGTCCCCCGCTTTCGAAGAGCCTCAAAGAACTGCTCCTGTGCCGGTGTCGGCTCCAAAAACCCACAGAGTTCCAACTCTTGAGGGATTTCAACTTGCCCTTCGTTTACGAGACGGGCTACATGTTTGGAGAGCTCTGCGGCCGCGAACCATCCATTTCGATCACATCGGGCACGAAATTCTAGAGCCCACTTCTGGAATGTACGCGAATCTTCCGAGCTATTCCAATCCGTCCCCTCCAACGGCAGACGCCAATCACAGAGCAACTTCCAGGAATTACGGGCCAGTTCCGCAGTTGCAGAAACATCAAGAGGCAGATGTCTGGCCTGTGAACGAAGAATATTCTCCCAAATTATTTGCTCCTCTGCGGAGCGAAGAGGGCGAAGAAAGGGTGGATCCGATCGCAAATACATCCCCTCTTCCCACAGCTCGGACATCCATGCATTCAGCGTCTTCACGGGCGCGGTAGGCCAGGTCTGACGGCCTAGCTCTTGCTGATGCCAATCATATTCCTGTTGACGTGCGCGAGCCAGTCGTTCCGTTGCCGCGATGATCATCATGACAGGGTTAGAAAATTATAGGGCACCGATCAGTCTACCACGGCTTTCGCAAATCTCTTCGCAGACCCTGCTGATTGAAAACGCCGCCCGGTCAATCATTCAAGGCAATCTCTAGTGCCCGCTCGAATGAACTCAGCGTATGTTCAACCGCCTCCGTATCGTGGGCCGTTGACATAAACCAAGCCTCATACTGGGACGGAGCAAGGTGTACACCGCGGGGGAGCAGCGATCGAAATACCTTCGCGAACAATTCTGCATTGGATGCAGAGGCCGTTTCCCAATTCGTCACGGGCATCTCTGTAAAGAAACAACTAAACATGGTCCCGACCCCATCGACCTGCATTGGAACGGATTTACGGGCAGCAATTGCAGCCAATCCCTCCATCAGAGATGAAGCTTGAGAAGACGCCTGTTCCCAAGCATCTCCGCGTAATCCTGATTCCAGTGTCGCCAGGCCAGCCTGCACGGCAACGGGGTTGCCAGAGAGCGTACCCGCCTGATAGACCGGCCCCTCGGGAGCAACCTGTGCCATGATATCTGCTCTACCTCCGTAAGCCCCAATCGGAAGCCCGCCACCGATCACCTTGCCAAGTGTTGTTAAATCCGGCGTGATCCCGTACAACGATTGCGCACCACCGGGATGGACCCGAAACCCTGTCATCACCTCATCAAAGATCAAGAGTGCCCCGTGAGCACGTGTGATCGCACGCAAGCCTTCCAGGTAGCCGTCCGCGGGGGGAATCACTCCCATGTTCCCGGCGACCGGCTCAACGATCATAGCTGCAACCTCCCCGGCGTACTGATCCAGTGCCTGCTCAACCGCGGAGAGATCATTAAACGAAACCATGATGGTATGCTCCACCGTGCTCTTTGGAATTCCCGGACAATTAGGTAGCCCCAGCGTTGCCACCCCGCTGCCTGCCTCTACCAACAGGTAATCCGCATGTCCATGATAGTTGCCCACGCACTTGATAATCTTATCCCGTCCCGTGAATGCACGTGCCAAACGAAGTGCACTCATTACCGCTTCCGTCCCGGAGTTAACGAGACGCAACCGCTCAATCATCGGCATGAATGTCTGAATTTTGTTTACGAGCCGTGATTCATCCTCGGTGCATGCCCCAAAACTGGTTCCTTTCGCGGCGGCGGCACTGATCGCCGCGACCACCTCTTCATGTGCATGCCCAACAAGTAGCGGTCCATAGGACAACACATAATCGACGTACCGATTGCCATCTACATCCTGAACCCATGCACCTGAGCCCTGCTCCATAAAAACTGGCGAGCCACCGACTGCCTTATAAGCACGGACTGGTGAACTGACACCGCCCGGCATACAGGCCTTGGCAGCTGTGAAGAGTGCATCGGAGCGTGTGCGGGTATACATGTTTATGCCTGAAGGATCGGTATGGGATCATTGTACTCGCTCAAAGAGCTTTCCACCGCCAATATAGCAATCCAATCCCGGGAAGAAGCTCTCTTGGAATCATTTGTAGAGTACCCCCCTGCCAGCTCAGTGGCTGAAAGAACCCCTTCTGTCATGCATGCAGAGTTCGTCAGTGAGTTTCCCAAGTAATTGAGCGTTATTTTGACAGCCTAGTATCACTGTTTACCGCTCATGCAAAAGCGGTCTAGGTATTTCGAACTTTCCGTTCATTGAATCATCTTTTTATCGTTCCATGCGAATTTTTTATGTATGTCTTCTCGCCTGCCTTGTTGGTGGTAGTGGCGGGACTTCACCCCAACCGTTAACCGTTAACAAACTCTTCCGCAGTGGGGCAGTGCTCCAGCGTGACGCATCCGTACCCGTCTGGGGAACCGCGACTGCCGATGCTATCGTCATGGTCTCTCTGGACCAGGATGAACAATCTGTACGTGCAGACAGCGATGGCAACTGGCTTGCCACTCTCGAACCCCGCCCTGCTGGTGGACCGCACCGACTGATGGTTGCAACAGACACGGATACTCTGGTTGCCGAAAATATCATGTACGGGGATGTCTGGGTCGCGTCCGGGCAATCCAATATGGAATGGTCCGTAGCCAATTCTGCAGATGCTGAACGGGAAATCGCATCCGCTGATGACCCTCTGCTGCGCCATTACAAAGTCCCTCGCAGCTGGTCCTATACCCCCGAAGATACGCTGGCTGGTGGTCAGTGGCATTTTGCCAACCCAGAGCATGTAGGAGCTTTCACGGCCGTCGGATACTCGTTTGCCCGGGAGCTTCGCGCATCTGCCGACATCCCGATTGGAATTTTGAACACGTCCTGGGGTGGCAGCCGCATCGAAGCCTGGATGGATCCCCCCGCACTTGGAATGGATGATGCGCAAATCACACGGCTTTGGGATGCCCCAAAAGCCCGTGCAGACAGCCTCATACGGATCTTTACCGAAGAGCATGGCGCTTCTGCGAATTCGGATCCCGGCTTTGAAGCAGATGTGCCCCTCTGGGCAGACCCAAATCTTGACGACACAGAGTGGATGGAGATCCCGGCTCCCGGGCCCTGGGAAGCAGGGGGGCTTGAAGGATTAAACGGCATTGCCTGGTACCGTACCAGCTTTGAACTCGATACCGTTCCCACCGATGCAGTATTGCACCTCGGCACCGTTGATGATCGAGATATGACCTGGATCAACGGTCACCTAGTCGGAGAAACAGATCGGTACCTAATTGAACGGGAATATGCGATTGGTGAAGGCATTCTGCAACCTGGCGTCAACCAACTGACCGTCCGCGTACACGACACTGGAGGCAATGGAGGATTGGTGGCTGACGATGCCAGACTCGCTCTCCAGTGGCCGGACGGGGAAGTGGATTTGGAGGGCACATGGAAAATTCGCGTGGGGCAGTTTCAGATCAACCCCGGAGGAAATCCCAACCAGCTGCCGACATTGCTCTACAATTCAATGATTCATCCGATCCTGGATTTTCCGATCACAGGGTTTATCTGGTATCAGGGAGAATCCAATGCTGGTGATCCCGTAACTGCCACCGCCTATGCAGCGCAGTTCCAGTCGATGATCAACCGGTGGCGTACGTTGTGGGAACACGAAGACGCGCCGTTCCTGTTCGTGTCTCTTGCCAGCTTTCTAGCAGCACAGGACGAACCCCAGGAAAGCAACTGGGCAATCCTGCGCGAATCTCAGGCCGCGGCTATGGAATTGCCGAATGTCGGCCAGGCCATCACACTTGACATTGGTGAAGCAGAGGATATTCATCCGAGAAATAAACAGGATGTGGGATACCGCCTTGCGCTCTGGGCCAGAAGCCTCGTCTACGGGGACCAAGTGGTGCACGCCGGACCCATCTACCGTGAACATTCCATCGAACATGGAAAGGTCACCCTTTGGTTTGATCATGTTGGGGGTGGGCTTGCCACGCGGGACGACGGACCTCTTGGAGGATTTGCCATCGCCGGAGAGGAGGGAGAATTCATATGGGCGGATGCCCAAATCCAGGGAGACTCCATAGTGGTGTCGCACCCGGATATCCCGAATCCAACCTCGGTTCGGTATGCCTGGGCATACAATCCGACTACAGCGAACCTGATCAATGCTGAAGGATTGCCCGCCGCTCCATTCCGAACCGGGCGTTAGTTCCAACAAAGTAACCCTTACCCGTGGATCACCCTCTTCCATCTGAACCCCGGCCTAGTTCTCGCTCACGCGGGCTCACCCTCAAGCGCGCTGCTGCGATTCTGGTCTTCGTTCTTGGGAGTGGCTTCCTCGTATATATCGGGCTGACACGTACTGAGGTAAGCCGGGACTATCTGCGCCAGGAGATCGAATCCAGATTTGCCGAAACCTACACGGGAAGAATTGCCATTGAAGCAATCACCGGGAACCTCCAGCGCACGATTCGACTGCATAACGTCGCACTCTATGATGAACAGGAGCGCCTGTGGCTGCACATAGACGAAGTCTTTGCACGTCCCAACTGGAAAGGAGTACTGGGATGGCGGTTTGAGCCCAGTACCCTCCGCATCACACGTCCCACACTGCACCTGCGGTATAATGCGGACAGCACCTGGAATCTTGCTTCCGTACTCACACGCAGAAAAACGACCAGCGCAGCCGCCGAGTGGGAGTCCCAGTCTGCACATATCTCAATCTCAGGTGCCGCGGTTACCGTGTCCTATCAGGAGCATGCACCCCCAGTGATTCAGTCAGGGTGGTTGTTCGATTTGGAGGAAGCGACCATTTCCGATATCGCCCTGGAAGGCGAAATCAATCTTGAATCCGATCGATACTTGCTTGCGATTGATTCACTTGAAGCTTCCATTGACACGCTGGCCATAGAGGCCAATGGAGAACTACTGCTACTTGAGCGTGAGCAACTGCATATTAACGCTCTGACACTATCCAGCACAATCAACCAGACAAGCGTGTTCGGCATACTTTCACTCGACGCAGAGCTCGCTGATCTCTATTTGCCCCAAAGCTATTTCACCCCCGGCTTTGTCCAAGCCATTGTTCCCAATGTGCTTCTCCCTGATTCCCTGTCTCTGAGCGTACTGGCTCACCGCGATGGCGCACAGTGGTCACTGCAAAATTTTGTTGCATTTTCTGATCGCTCACGCATTGTAATCCCTTCCTCCAGGGTCCATGCTGACAATAATCAGGTATCCTTCGAGGCTTCCATCGACCCAAGCATCCTTGATCCAGCAGATCTGTATTCCGTGATGGACTCAACCGTGTGGCACGGCGGAGTCATCCAGGTTGAAGGTTCTGTAGACGGAAGAAGTGCCCTAAATGAACTTGAGGTTGCAGGGGCCATCGATATTACAATGGAAACCGGCAGCCGCGGACAACTCCAAGGCACAGTCCGCCGTGATACCTTGTGGACCTATGATGTGGGGTTAACTGCAACCGATCTCAATCCCTACGATCTTACGGGAAAGCAAACCCTGGATGGTCTAATCAATGGGCATCTCTCCATGGAAGGAACAGGGATCCAGTCGCCATTTGCGTCTGCCTCACTGGCCCTTTCCCCTTCCATGGTTGGTGGACGGGCGCTTGATAGTCTTTGGATGGAGGGAACCCTCGCCGGCAATCAGTTGAATTTCAGCGGATTTGCATTTGAACAAAGTTCCCAAATTTCGGCCGAGATTGCGGCGGATTGGGGCAGCGAAAATCTCGTATATGATGCCCAGGGTGAGCTGACTACATTTGATCTGGGGGCTTTATTGGCCATTCCCGAGCTTGAAACCGGACTGAATGCAAACTGGGAGCTTCGTGGCGCAGGAACCAATCTGGATGACCTCTCTGCTTCCATCACGATTGATACCGATTCATCTACCGTGATCTGGGAAACCGATTCGCTTTCTGTGCCACCAACCAGGTGGGCCATCACACTGCACGATACAACTACTACAGATCCCCGCCTCACAGTGCAGGGGGATGTTCTGGATCTCGAGCTATCCGGCAAAATTGCCCAGAATTCACTTAATCGAATTGCCCCCGCTTGGACGGATGCTTTTTCAGGGACGTTTGACCGGTTTGCCTCTCACCTGAGGTCTGAGCTTCCCGGTACATCTGTAGATAGCGGGATATCCGATCTGCTGCCTGAAATCCCTGAGAGCGAACAGGAACCGCAACTACCCCCTATTGAGATCGCCCTTCGCTGGGAGCTACACGCACATCCCGCCGTAAAGGCATTGTTACCTATGTTGCCATCATTTTCCAGCAACAGCCGCGGGAATGTGGATATTGTGGCTGACGGCGAAACGTTCCGTTTACGATCTGAGCTGCAGGACAACCGGTTCACTCTGAACAACATCTCAGCTCACCAGGTCGAAGCTGCACTGACACTTACGGCCGATTTGCGGCAGGAAATAGAGTCGGGCTGGGAAATAGATCTAGATCTGGTCGCCGATTCCCTGGCCGATCAACGTGCAACCCTCAGAGCACCCCGAATCTCGGTGAAACAAGATGGGAGAACTGGAACTGTGGATATCTACACAGGCAGTGAAAATACGTCTACCCAAGGGTATGTGTCCTCCGACATCCAACTGCTCCCGGATCGGGTACAGGTACAAATTCGAGATGTGCAGATTTCTGTTGGAGATGCTGCATGGAGTATCTCACAGCCCGCAGACATTGATCTTTTTGCGGATGCCGCAGTGCTGACCCCACTGAGACTAGAGACCCTCAACCCATTCCTTGAAGACGTGCAGACAGTCACCGTTCAGGGCAACCTCTCAGGCCTTCCGGCCGATACCCTGAGGTTGAACCTGGATGGGGTTGATCTGAATCACCTGTCAAACATCTTCGAACTGAGACGCCCCTTAGGGGGACAGATTGATGCAGATCTTTCCTGGACTGGACTCTGGATGCCGGAAATTACCGGCACTTTGGAGGTGGACACCCTCACGTTTGACAATCGCCTAGTGGGGCATCTTCAGGCTTCTAGCATCCTCTTGCCGGGTGGGTCGGATCTAAGAATTGCCATGATCATCGACTCGGTCGGGACCGCGCCCACAGACCTTCTCTTTGCGAGCAATCAGATGGCGGTGACCGGAAGTTTTGTTGTTCCGGGTCCCGAGAGCCCTGGAGCTCTTGACATTCTTGTGGACGTACAGCGCTTGGATGCGTCATTTCTACAATTGATTTTGCGGGAATTTGCGGACTTTAGAGGTGGATTTAATGGGACAATCACACTGAATGGACCTCTGGATAATCTCAGTCTCGGTGGATCACTTGACTGGGAAAATGGCCACTTTGGGATTCCCCGATTCAACTCATCTTATGGGGCAACGGCATCGCTCAATCTGGTCGAAGATGTCATCCTGGTGAACCAGTTGCTCGTGCAGGACCCGGGCGGCGGGACCGCAAGGCTTGAGGGGACACTGGACCTGAATGATTTTCAATTTCTGTCCTTTGATGCACTGGCGAACCTTGATTCGCTGCAGATCATGAACGTGCGAACCCATACAAGTGACCTCGCCTTTTATGGTGATATCCGTGTGTCTGGAGACGCGACATTAACCGGCCCTGTCCACACGTCTTTCCTACGTTCAAATAACCTGATCGTCACCCCGGAAAGTGAAATCTTCATCCCAATTCGGGAAGCGAACACTGCCCATGATCCTGGCTTCATTGTGTATGTGGATCCCACACGCCCTCTAGAGGGGCAGTTGACTTCCTTCCGGCAGCGCGAAAATATCTTAGGTGAGCGCCCTGAAGGAGAGCGTTTATTCCGGGATGGATTAGATATGGACCTCAATCTTGTTGGGCCACCTGGATCCAGTATTCACCTTGTCATTGATCCGCTCCTGGGAGATGTGATTAATGGGATCGGAACGGCTCGCGTACAGATCCAGCGGACCGGAGGAGATGTAGCAACCTACGGCTCCTTTGAGATCTCCTCTGGAGATTATCTCTTCACCGCAGGGGAGGTATTTATCAGACGCTTCCTGATTGACTCCGGTACAATCATCTGGAATGGAGAACCTCTCAACCCGGTACTTGATATCCAGGGAGCCTACCGTACCCGTGCTTCGCGCAGTGGCCTGCCCGAAGATGTAGGTGGAGCCATCAAAACGAGTCTGCCCGTCATTGTCAACCTGGATGTATCCGGGACCTTGAATGCAGTTCAGATCGACTTGGCGTTGGAGGTTGATCAAAGGCAGGAAGCCATTAGCGATACACCGCTTCTGGATTCCTACCTAAACCGACCAGATCTCGCGGCAGAGCATGCGACGAGTGTTTTGCTCACGAATTCTTTTTTATTATCGGCCAGTGGTACGCGCAGCGGAATCCTGGCAAGTTCTGCCGTGAACAGTGTCTCCAGTCTTGTAGTGAGTCAACTGAACCGATATTTGAGTCAGGTGATTCCACAGGCGGACTTTAGATTGGGAGTGCAGAGTGATGAGACGATTCAGGACCTGGATGTATCCGCAGATATTGCATTCAGGCTCTTGGATGAACGCCTGCTGATTCGTGGGCAGGGAGTCTACCGGGGGCTGAGCACGGAAGAAATTGCTCCACAGGGGCTTGAAGGGGAATTTATTGTGCAAATTCAACTGAGCCCCTCCGTAGCAGTGGAATTCTTTTATCGGCGTGAGGGAGATATACTGAGCGAATCTCTTATCAACCGAGAAACCGGGCTCGGGCTCAATTATCGAACTGAATTCACCTCCTGGCGGCGGCTGCTGCAGCGACAGGTTCCTGAATCACAGGAAGGTACTGGAGAAGGCAGTGGTTCGTGAAGGGAATCCGCCAGTGGACCATGATTCATAAAAAAGGGCACACGATGAATCCACCGTGTGCCCTTTGAATTTATGCGATCCAAACCGACGACAGGGTTTGAATCAGGCTTGGAGCTATCCGATGACGGATGTAGTCTGACGACTGTCGTAGTATTCGTTCAAGACAGATGCCAGAACCAGGCGAACTTCATCCGAATCGACCTGTGTTTCATTGTGGGCCAAGAAGTCCTGTACTCTGGTGCCGCCGATGGTGTGAAGCAGTGCTAATGCAAGCATGTGATTTTGATCAGACTCCGACTCCTTGTAAATTTTACGTAACAACGATCCTTGGTCACTCAAGTCGAACTTGTCGCGATAGAGGGTCGCTAATACGATTGCGTTCTTCAGTGTCTGTTCACGCACTGACTGGTACTCTGAGTCCAGGGAGGACTCAATTTGTGCGGCTGCAAGATTCCAGCGAATGTCGTCATTTTCAAGGATGCTTGCAACATCCTGTGCAAAAACGGGTAGGGCGAGAATTGCTGAAAAGCAAAATGCAAATAAGGTTTTCATGGCTTATAGGTTTTGGTGTTGGAGTTGGTGACTCAATCTAGCCGGCCTTTACGGAAGCGCTTCCATAAATGTTACACCAAATAGTTGTGTTTTTTGAAAAATTTTAACAAGATTTTTTAGGATGCCTCCTTACGATATCGATGAAGCGCTGCATGCTCTCAGGGCCTCGGACCCTTGCATGGCCAGCCTGATTGCCCGTGTGGGTGCCTTCGAGCTGTTATTGACCGATGAGTGGAGCCCTTTCCAGGAACTGGTACGCTCTGTGATCTTCCAACAGATTTCGAGGCACGCTGGAAAAGCGATCCAGGGCCGACTGTTCGACCTATTTGGCGGCCCTCCTGAACCTGATGCCCTCCTCGAGACCCCGCTCGGCACGCTCAGGTCGGTGGGACTCTCTCAGGCAAAGGAGAATACAATTCGCAGCCTTGCCACAAGCGCAAAAGATGGTACACTACCGGATCGAACGCGCATCCAGACCTTAAGCGACGAAGAGATCATTGAAGCACTGACAATGCACCGAGGGATCGGAATCTGGACGGTTCAGATGCTTCTCATTTTCAACTTGGGACGTCCAGATGTATGGCCGGTTACCGACCTGGGGATTCGCCGTGGATACAAGATCGCCTATGACCTGGAGGATCTCCCCAAACCCTCAGAGCTTCGTTCGTTAGGAGATGATTGGAGACCATTCCGAAGTGTTGCCAGCTGGTATCTCTGGCGTGCGAACGACCTGTAAGTCAGGTGGGACGTACATGTGAAAGTCGACTCCGGTCCTGCCATGTTTCTGGATCCGCCTCTGAGAAAACTCCCTAAACGGTATCTGAAAGGCAACCTGTTGCACAGGTGTACCTCCGCAATGATACATTCGGGAGGAATCGCAATAACTGGCATTCTATTTGAGAATCAACAGTGTTTATATTTGACTGCGCAGAAAATAAACCAATGTCACAACTCAAAACTCAACCTACCAATGCGAGCGTCCAGGAATTCCTCAATGCACTGGAGCGCCCTGACCAACAAGCAGACAGTGCTGTTCTGCTGCGTATGATGGGAGTAGCCACAGGGGATTCACCAAAGATGTGGGGTCCCAGCATCATTGGCTTTGGCCAGTTTTGTTATCGCTATGCATCGGGTCGGACTGGCGAATGGTTCCAAGTCGGGTTTTCTCCTCGAAAAAGAGCCTTCAGTATATACCTGTCCGGTGGACTGAATCGCCATGAGGCCGCCTTGACGAAGTTGGGCAAATATACCCGGGGCAAGAGTTGCCTCTATATCAAGCGGTTAAGTGATGTGGATTTGAACGTTCTAGATGCCATGATCCAGGACGCCTGTTCATTTACCGAAGGCGATATGCTCACGTGACCAAAACCTGAGGCTTAGCGAGAAAATGCTTGGTAACTTTCGTCGCAAGGATTTTTTTCCGGCGATAAGGCGTACCCTCGATCAATCCGGCAGCACCTCTGGATTCTCTGGCAACGCAATCTGTCTATCCAGACCAAGCTGTACCTAAATCATCCTGATCGAACAGATTGAGTTGATTGCTTGGATTCCGGATAAATAAATCTGTCCGTAATGGCTCTTTTGATTCATTGAACCCGTATCGCCTGCATGTCACCTCAAAGAGATTTTTTAGAAAACTTGCCCACTCCCCTTCCCCGCGCATCCGGTGCCTAAACCGTGGATCGTTGAGCCGCCCCGAACGAAGTTCCTTGATTCGACCGATAATTTTATCCTTGCGCTCCGGCATCACCCGATCCAACCAGTCTTCAAAAAGCGGGGCGACCGGTCCCGGTAATCGAAGTACAGTGTATCCGGCCAGCGTCGCTCCCCGCTTGGCTGCAGCCTCAAGAATCGCCGGAAGTTCCTCATCTGTCAAACCTGGAATCACAGGAGCGACCATTACACCAGTAGGAATCCCCGCTTCAGAGAGTGCCTCAATTGCATCCAATCGACGTGCTGGAATGCTTGTGCGAGGCTCCATAACTCTGGTAATTTTGCTACGCAGCGTTGTAATCGAAATCATTACCCGCACTAAACTCAACCGTGCCATCGGAGCCAGGATATCTATATCACGTGTGACGAGATGGTTTTTTGTAATAATGCCAACCGGATTATGATGATCTGAAAGAGTCTGCAGACAGCTGCGGGTTAACTTAAATCGCCGCTCTGCAGGCTGGTACACATCTGTATTCCCAGAAAGTGCAACAGCGGTTGGTTTCCAGGAACGCTTCCTCAATTCCTTGCTCAAAAGCTCAGGAGCGTTTCGCTTAATTAAAATTTTTGTCTCAAAATCAATCCCTGCACTCCATCCCAGATATTCATGACTCGGGCGCGCATAACAATAGATGCAACCATGTTCGCAACCACGGTATGGATTAAGCCCCCAATTATGCCCAACATCGGGGGAGTCATTGCTCACAAGAATAGATCTCGAAGTATCTTCAAAGAACTGGGTGGAGGATTTCCTCAATTCACTCGGCTCAAGAGCATCCAAGTCCAGCTCTATGCTGACCGGATCAAATCTGGTGGGAGGGTTCGTGGCTGTGGCACGTCCTCTCGGGGCTGGTATGGATGGCTGTTCATTCATCATAGTATCTAAGGTGCTATTTATGGCGTACAATCTTGTTCTGAGTATGATTTTCCCATTAACCACTACTGATAGGCCATGAAGCAATTTCTGTATACGGTGTCTGTGATTCTTGCAGCGGCCTTACTCGCACTCGTAATCACGGGTCTATTCGTTGATGAAGTCCGCTATACGGCAACTGCGCGCGTGAAGGCCCCGGTTGCTGATTCATGGACCACCTTCCTGGATCCGGGCCGACAAAAGCTCTGGCAACGGAATCTGGAACGTGTAGAAGCTATCAGTGGCCAACCATTTGATCTCAGTGCATCTTTCCGTATGGAATTTGTCAACGGCAGCTCTCGCCTCGAAACGGTTACATCTATCATCCCAATGGAAGAATACCGCGCAGAGATTGAAACCGAGCGCTATTCAGGTTACCGTTCTGTTACGTTTCAGACGTTAGGGGAAGGATCCCGCATACAGCAGACCATCGTTATGCATGGATCATCATTTATCAGCAGGGCAATCCTGCCTGTGATTCGTCCACTGATGCAGCGCGATCAAATGGCTGCTTTTGATAATCTGGCGGATCTTATTGAGGCATCGCCCTCAATAGACCCACAGCAGGGATATGAGTAGCGGGGTAAATACCGTGCAGTTGGACTACGGCTCTGAGGGGTTGCCTTTGAACCTTGAAGGGCTCAATACCACCGTACTGCGTCCGCGCTATATCGAAGGCCTGCCAGACGAACATGCAGCATTCATTGAATCGGTTCGGAATCCTTACGGTACGCGGCCCCTTCGCGAACTTATCACCGCCGGTGAATCCCTTGCAGTTGTGATTCCGGACATTACCCGTGCATTACCCAGTGATCGTCTACTTCCATGGCTTTTTGAAGAAATCAGAGGAATCAAACAAGAGGATGTTACCCTTATCGTTGGGACAGGCACACACCGCGGCAATACGGATGAGGAATTACTTCAAATGGTTGGCCCAGAGATCATTGCCAAGTACCGTATTATCAATCATGATTCCCGAAATGCAAGTACCCTGCTCCACGTAGGCCGCAGTCCCTACGGTTACGATGTTTCCTATACGGCAGACTATGTAAAGGCGGACCGTCGAATTCTGATGGGATTCATTGAACCGCATTTTATGGCAGGATTTAGCGGAGGCTACAAGGCAACCTTCCCAGGGATTGCTGATTTGGACGCCATCCAAACCTATCATGGCTTCACAAATATTGCCCATCCAAAAAGTACCTGGGGCATCCTGGAGGGGAATCCAACCCAGAACCATGTTCGTGCAGCCGGAGCATTGCTGCCCGTAGATTTTTTGGTGAATGTGACGCTCAACACGGACCGGAAGATCACAGGATATTTCTGTGGAGAGGTTAACTCTGCGCATGAAGCGGGATGCGTTTTTTCCAGAGAGACCGCAATGGTCCGCGTTAAGGAAGCCTTCCCGATTGTAGTTACAACCAACAGTGGTTTCCCCCTTGACCTAAACCTGTACCAGAGTGTCAAGGGAATGTCAGCCGCCCATCCCATTACAACAAAGGATGGACTGATCATCACCGCATCCCAGTGCAATGACGGGTTCCCTGAGCATGGCGCATTCAAAAGCCAAGTGCTTCGCTGGGCAAGTGTTGAGGAAGGCTGGGCGGCGATCCGAAGCCCTGATTTCAGCGAACCCGACCAGTGGCAGACCCAGAAACTTCTGCAGATCCTGCGAACTTGCCGCGTCAGTCTATTCAGTGAACTGGACCCCGAGCTGGTTCGAAGGGCTCACCTGGCACCTATTGAGGATGTACGCGGAGCGATTGATGCTGAATTGGCACGTCTGAACAGGCCCGATGCACCTATTGCCGTGGTACCGGAAGGACCGCTGACCATTCCGTACGTCGGCTAGAGTCCAAGTACGCTCTGAAGCTCCTGGATCATGAAATTTGCGACAAAGCGATTTCCCGCCGCATTCAGGTGGACACCGTCGGTGGTCAATATCCCGTCATAGACCTTATCCTGATTCTGCTCAACCAGATAGGCTTCGAGAGAAGCACGTAGATCACAGAGATGTACGTTCTTTTCTTGCGCGACACCGCGCGAAAGTTGCGCGTATTCTGCCAGACGTAGATTCACTTCTGCATCGCTTTCCGTATCCTCTCCAATCACACTGGGGGTACACAAAAGCACAGCCGCCCCGCTCTCTTCAACGCGATCAATCAACTCTCCGAGACCTTCCTCAAAAGTCTCGGGATCCGTCCCGGTGACATGATCAAATTCGAAATGATGCCAGACATCATTGATTCCGATGTAGACCACTACGTGCGTTGGTTCATGTGCCAGAACATCCTCATCCAGCCGTGCCAGCAGGTCGGGTACCTTATTGCCGCTGATCCCGGCACCCAATACTTCGATCTCCGCATCAAGCGTCTGCAATGAATCTGCAACCAGCGTAACATAACCGCCTGGGTTTACACCTGCCTCCGTAATGGAATCGCCCAGAAAAACGATACGTGACTGCGCTAAGCCAGACTGAATAGTCATCAGAGAAAGAAACAGTGCCAAAGATATACTACGCATGGTGAGAGGGTTCAATTGCTATTCGTGTGACGGAATCTACAAACCAGATCTATATTTTTCCCGATTACTACCGGTGTGTTTGCCGTTGGAGTGGCAATTTCGAAGAGCCCAGTGCCGGGAATCATATACTTAACCACACGAAAATATGCCCATTATCAATCTGTTGGTGGGATAAACCGGTAGCGGATGATCGGAGGATTCACGGCTTCTCCAGTAAGTTCATCTTCCGGATCACCCGCCATATACAATCTCCCGTTCCCGACGGCCTTTGGTCCTTCCGAAAGTCGTGTGCTTACAGCTGGAAAACGATCCCTGTGACTGGCAATGACCACTCCTACACCTGGATCAAATTCGTTGACACCGTAGACAATCATGCGTGTCTCGTTATCAAGCACAAACATTCCCTCCACGCTTGTTGCCTCGGCCTCAGCTTTATCAATCTTTTCAGTAATCTCCAGAAAATTGGATTGATTTATCATTCCAAAATCTGGAAAATCCTGAGTTCGCTCCACGAAAAAGTCCGGCATGAATCGGATCAGTCCTGCACGGGATAGTCGGGGAGTGGCATCAAAGTTTTCTGAATATACCCACCAAACGTCGTCGTCAAAACATCCCATGACGGATGTCACGCCCGTTGTTAGCATAATGGCTGCTCGTCTTCGGAACTTGGGTGCGGGGAGTGGAAACCAATCAATAAGTACAAAATCCGAACTATAGGCTCGGATGAAGGTGCTGTCCCGGATATCACGCGGCATGGCAAATATGGTATCCGAGTGTAAGCATAGTCCCCACGTATTTAGTGCCAGATCCATATCGGTGATGGTCTGGACGCACTCCCCATTTTGACCTAAAACGATCACCCCCTTGTTAATCAAAACGGCAACATAAGAATCGTTCAAGAATGAAGCTTGTACGCCGAAATTGAAGTTTGCTTCGGGATTGCAGTCGGTGATTACTGTCGTCCAAACCAATTTTCCGTCTGGTGAAAACACGTAGACTCCCTCGCTTTGGGGATCTAGCACCAAGAGCTCCCCGGCAGAATTTACATCCAGCATCCACCTGTTACCAAACAGCACCGAATGGTTGAATCGGATCGTATCCTCCAACACAAAAAGGTCTCCAAAGTCCGCGTGAGTAGGGACTAAAACCTGGTCAACCGTAGACCTTGAATTGCAACCGGCGATCAAGCAAATCAACAGCCCAGATAGACAGAGATGCGTCAATGCGGAGATGGAGAAATTCATTGAAAGAAAGCCGCTTATAGTTGTTGTCCCACACTCCTGAATGCTATACCGAGATTGAGTATGTCATAACCGATACAATGGTCGCGTCCAAATACACGAAAATAGGCCGATTATCAATCTGTCGGTGGGACAAACCGGTAGCGGATAATCGGGGGATTCGTGGCTTCTCCGGTAAGGTCATCGTCTGGATCACCCGCCATAAACAATCTCCCGTTCCCGACGGCCTTTGGTCCTTCCGAAAGCCATGTACTGACGGCTGGGAAACGATCCCTGTGACTAGCAATGACCGCTCCCGTACCTAAATCAGATTCGGTACCGCCATAGACAATCATACGTGTCTCATTATCGAGCGCGTATATGCCCTGAACGGACGATGCTTGAGCTTCTGCTTCACTAATCATCTCGGTAATTCTCCGAAAATTAGACTGATCCACTAGCTCAAATTCTGGAAAATCCTGGGTCCGCTCTACGAAAAAATCTGGCATATATCGGGGAAGCTTTGCTGGGGACAGCCGAGGACTTGCATCAAAACTTTCTGAATAGACCCACCAAACATCGTCGTCAAAGCATGCCATAGCGGCTCCTTGAAGTGTTCGCATAGTGGATGCCCGCCGTGGGAACTCTGGAAGGGGAAGCGAAAAATGATCCTCCATAAGGGCTAAATCTGGATTGTAGGATCGAATAGCCGTGCTGTCCCAGACGTCACCAGGCATAGCAAATATCGTGTCCCGATGTGAGCAGATCCCCTGTGTATTTGTCGCAAAATCCCTGTCGGTAATGGCTCGAACACACTCTCCATCACGGCTAAAAACGATCACTCCCTTGTTATTGAAAACAGCAATATGCGAATCATCCAGGAATGAAGCGTGTGCAAAGAAATTGAACCCTGCCTCCGGATTACAGTCGGTGATTGCCATCCTCTGTATGAATACGCCGGACGGGGAAAACAGATAGACACCCTCACTCTGAGGATCCAGCACCAGAAGCTCCCCCGCAGAATTCACATCCATTGTCCACCGGTTACCAAACAGCACCGAATAATTGAATCGGATCGTATCCTCCAACACAAAAAGGTCTCCAAAGTCCGTGTGAGTAGGGACCAATATCTGGTCAACCGAAGACCTTGAATTGCAACTGGCGATCAAGCAAATCAACAGCCCAGATATACAGAGGTGTGGTAATGCAGAGGTGAAAAATTTCATTGGAAGTAAGCTACTTTTAGTTTGGTTATTGTCTTTGACAGATCATAACCTTGAATGCTGTACTGAGGTTGAGTTTGTCATAACCGGTACAACGGTCGCGTCCAAATATACAATCCTATCGCATGACAAATTCCTCAGGAAGAGCCATGACCTGCAGGGAGTACTCTTGCTTGCGCGGTTCCATGTCCATACCTGGAACCACGTCGCTTCCCAGTACGTTAGTCAGAGCGTGTCCTGAATCCGTGGGACCTCTGGTGCCCTCCAACAATACTTTACGCACATCCATCGTTCTTTGCCTAGCCTGACCGTTAGAGCGAGAAGGATCCATCATCCCTGCAATAAAATCATCTGTGTAATGCAAGTAGTTCATCCGTCCCTTTTTCGAAAAAGTATTTCCCTGTGGTCTTTAACGGCTCTGACAATATTTTTGGTACACTTCTGTGCAGCACAGTCAGGCACAGTGACGTACACGCGCACGATCAAGTTAGATATTGAACTTCCTCCCGAAATGGCACGATTTCAGGACATGATTCCAAAAGCGGATTCTTCGCTGTACTCCATGGATTTCAATAACGCATTCATGGCCAGTATTCGCCGCGTTGAGGCAGACGATAAAGCCAATGGTACTGATTTTGGCAGCTCCACTGCCGATGGGGTGACGATCAGAATGCGTTTTTCTGGATTGGATGGCAATAGTAGTATTCCAAACCTCATCAATTCAGTGACTGATATCGACGAAGGTCTGTACACGGATCATTACCGTTTTCTCGGTCGTGACTTTTTGATCACGGGCGAACTGCCCCTAATAAAATGGAAACTGTCCACCGAAGAGGGGTCCTTCCTCGATCGTCGTGTGATCAAAGCTACAGCTACTGTGGATTCTGTGTCAGTAGACGCGTGGTTCACGCCTGAAATTCCAGTACCACTCGGCCCAGAGCACTACGGAGGACTCCCCGGCCTCATTCTCGTGCTGTCTATTGATGATGGCCGAAAGATGTACGAAGCCAACTCAATTACCATGGACACAGAAGTCGAAATCACAACCCCCGAAAAGGGGCGAAAGATGACTCAAGAAGAGTTTGATGCCCTCGTGAAAGAACGAATGGAAGAAGGTGTCTCTGGAGCAGCGAGGAGTATAATTATCAGACAATAGTACCGATACATGAACCTTCGACACCTTGTAGGAATCGCGTTACTACTTTTGGTGACAGTCCCTTCGGCTGCTCAAACCGAACGGTTTGATGTGAATGGAATCGTAGTTGACCACGAGGATCTACCCTTACCTCAGGCCACGGTAGTGCTCCTGACCCAGGCCGATTCGGTAATGGCAAAATTCACCACCACGGCCGCAGATGGGCGCTTCACGCTGAGACGTGTTGTTGCGGATACATATATCCTGCAAATCACATACGTTGGTTTTGCGACCCTGCGTCAAAATATTGAGATTCTTAATGAAGATGTAAATGTTGGCAAACTGACAATGTCTGAACTCTCAGAAGAGCTGGGGGAAGTCATTGTTAGCGCTGATCACGTCCCATTCGTCGTAAAGCGTGATACTTTGGAATACAACGCCAATGCATTTGCGGTACGTCCGAATGACGTGGTAGAAGATTTACTCAAGAGACTACCAGGCATAGAAGTAGAGAATGATGGTACCGTTAAGGCGCTGGGCGAAACCGTCGAGAACATCCTGGTTGACGGAAAAGAGTTTTTCGCCGACACCCCTACTGCCGTCACGAAAAACTTACCTGCAGAAGCAGTGGATAAGGTCCAGGTTTACGACAAGGATAGTGACGAAGCAGAGTTCACTGGCATCCCTGACGGTGAGGAAGAAAGAACGCTTGATCTTTTACTCAAGGAGGACGCCAAGCAGGGCCTCATGGGGAACTTATCTGGAGCTATTGGGGGCGAACAGAGCCCAGGTGGACGCTACGACACACGCCTGAATCTGATGCGCTTCTCACCGAATACACAGCTTTCTCTCATCGGCAACGCAAATAACACCGGCCAATCAGGCTTCGGCATTACCGACCTGTTAGGTTTGATGGCGGCTGGCGGCCTTCAAGATGTTTCACTACTCCGCAATGCAGTTTCTCCTACAAATTCTGGTGGATTTGTGGAATCAATCGCGGTTGGATTCAATGCCGGGCACGACTTTTCCAAAAACAATTATTTACGCGGCAGCTACTTTGTTGACAAGTTGCAGCGGGTGCAAAACAGTACGAACCAGCGGCATGAACTTGCGGACGCAAACATCGCCGCCTACGGCGAAGGATCATCCGTCGCAGACTCAGATAATCTCGGGCACAGAGTGAACCTAAATGCACAGGTACAGCTATCGCCAGGGCACCAAATTCGCTCCCGAGCTACGATGCAGTGGAATTCTTCCAATACTGAGCAAACGGGGACTCAACAGACTTTTGGACAACGACAATTTCTACTCAATGAGGCTCACAGGGCCGTTGATCAACACGCTACCAACCTCAGCGGAAACGGAACGCTAACCTGGAGAAAGAAAATCTCTGAACGTGGGACCAGCCTAGTCACAACAGCTCAATTCAGCCTGTCAGATAATGATCAGATCACTGCGCTATCCACTCGCACTGGCCTAGCCGGATCGGGTAATCTCATGACCTGGCAAGAGGTTCAACAAGACCAAGACCTATTCGGAAAGAGCGAAGCGGCAGATCTTAAACTGTCCTTAACTCACCCGCTGAAAAGCGGCTTTTCCCTTCTGGCGTTCGGTGAACGGGACTTCTCCCGACGTGAAAATGATAAACGCTTTTATAACACAAGTAATGATGACCGTCTGCTGAACTCTCGACTCAGTAACGCCTTCGAACAAACGTATACCTACTACAGAGCGGGTCTCCAACTAAATCGAAAGGGAACCCTTGGATTTCTTACCCTGGAAGTTCGGTTACAGCAATCTCAACTTGACGGTACAACGGAAACCGGTATGCCCCCTGTACGGGCCAGCTATACACACCTTTTGCCGCAGCTACGATACGAAAGAGCATTGAAGGAAAACCAAGATATTGAATTCAGCTACCGGGCTATGACTCGTGAGCCGTCCCTGCGAGAACTGCAGCCGTTTACAGACAATAGCGACCCGCTTCGGATATATGTCGGGAATCCCAACCTTGAGCCTGAGTCCAGACATATGTTTTCTGGACGCTTTAATTCATTCGACCCCTGGACACAACTCAATATATTTGCAAACATCAGTACAACCTATGCACGAAATCAAATTGTACCAACGCGAATTATTGATGAATCGCTACGCCAGAGCGTCACCGCGATCAACTCTGACGCAGGCTGGACTACCTCGGCATTTACGAATGTGGGCATGCCGATCCGACCGCTCAATATCGTGGTGAGATGGAGCAACAACCTAACCATCACCACCGGTTCTGAGTTCATCAACTCAAATGAAAACGCCTCCCGAATCCTTCGTAACCGTTTGGGGTTTTCTGTCTCGAACCGAAACCAGGACATCGTTGGACTGGAGGCTCGTATCTCCGGTACCTATAATGATCTCGATTATTCACTCAATACAGACTTGAACCAGCGCTACATTAACGCATCGTATTCTTTCGATATACAATGGCACCCGGCATTCAATTGGACAATCGGTACCGAATTTCGGTATCAGACATACGACCGGGATGTGTTTGGAGATGTCCAGAACAAGGCGCTGATTGACCTTACCTTTGAGCGTCTGTTCATGGATGAGCGTGCCTCTGTCGCAATTGAGATCAAGGACCTGCTCAACCAGAACTTGTCTGTAGCCTTCAATAATTCTGCGAGCTTCATCTCTGAGCAGCGTACGGAAACACTTGGCCGCTATGTCATGCTGCGATTATCCTACCGTTTGAGTGCACTTGGAGGGGGGCTATTCGGGATTTAGCCCGAGCGTAGGACATCACACAGAGCGTCCTCCAGACCGATGGATGCTTATGTCCTGCCAGCCGAAGCGAGCCCGTGTTGAATCACTCTCCTTGTTAACTTCCTTATATTGTTATTGAGAAGACATCGTTCTTGCTAAATCACGATTTCTCCACAATCATGCGATCGGGCTTTGACTCTATCAACCTTTTCTTTGTGCAGCCAAGTGGTAAATCTCTGATCCGCTTAGCGCCACTCTGCATCCTGCTGCTCGTTGGAGCCTGCTCAACGAACCTCGAATCAGATCCCGATATACGTGCCCGTCTCCCGGAGCGTGTTGATTATAATTTCCATATTCAACCACTATTGTCAGATCGGTGCTACGCCTGTCATGGTCCCGATGACAATGCACGTGAAGCGGACCTGCACCTGTATACAGAAGAAGGAGCCCTTGCAGCGAAGCTGCAATCTGGTGGATATGCGATTGTGCCGAAGAGGCCTGGCCGCAGTGAACTGATGCGCCGGATTACATCCAGCGACCCGGAAACCGTCATGCCGCCGCCTGAATCCAATCTGACGCTGTCTGATTACGAAATCGCTCTGATCAATCGCTGGATCGAGCAAGGGGCTGAATGGAAACCTCACTGGGCGTTTATCCCACCTACCCTGCCCCCGATCCCTTCCGTGCAAGATGATATGTGGCCGGAAAACGACATTGATCGCTTTGTACTGGCACGCATTGAACGGGAGGGACTGATTCCTTCTGAAGAATCAGATCAAGAACGTCTCCTACGACGTGTCACACTTGATCTGACTGGACTACCCCCGACGCTTGAGGAGATCGATGACTTCTTGAATGATAACACACCGGGTAGCTATGAGCGGGTTGTTGACCGTCTGCTGGACTCCGAGGCATATGGGGAACGAATGGCAACCGAGTGGATGGATCTTTCCCGCTATGCAGATAGCCACGGCTATCATGCGGACGGGATCCGAACGATGTGGCCCTGGAGAGATTGGGTCATCAAGGCTTTCAACGAAAATATGCCTTACGACGAGTTCGTAACGTGGCAACTTGCTGGTGATCTGCTGCCGAATGCAACTCGTGAACAGATTCTGGCCACTGGATTCCACCGTAACCACCCAATGACGGCCGAAGGCGGTGTAATTGATGAAGAGTACCGGCTTGAGTACGTCGCTGAACGCACAAATACAACGGCTCAGGCATTTTTAGGCCTCACGATGGAGTGTGCCCGCTGCCATGATCACAAATTTGATCCTGTTTCCCAAGCGGAATACTTTCAACTTTCTGCATTCTTCAACAATGTAAATGAACTGGGAATGACGGGGGATGATGGGAATGCTGGCCCATTGCTGATGATGCCCACACCCGAAGAGGAAACAGTGCTCGAGCAAAAACGTGATCGGATTGAACACTTGGAAACCGCACTGAATGCACGAGCCGAGGAAATCAAACAGAAAGGGCTGCATGCAGATGTGCCGATGCCAGGGAATGTCCCCGATTCCGAATTGGTCAGTTACTTCCCATTTGATCAGACCTCAGGTGAAGTAACCCCAAACATGGCACCAGGGGGCAAGGAAGGCAAAACCGGTGGTGGCACCCTGACTTCCGTCGAAGGGCAGTTAGGGAAAGCCGCAAATTTTGACAGCGACTATGATTTTCTTCAGGTCGACGAGGCAGGGAATTTTGAGCGCATTGACCCGTTTTCCGTTGCGGTATGGATCCGGCCAGATACCTCAGGAGCCTATACAAGAATTGTCGGCAATGCCTTCCACAAGAATACATACTGGCGGGGATGGGAAGTTTACCTGGATAGCCTGAATCACCTGTCCGTCCGACTGATTCACGCACTCCCACATAATTACCTGCATGTCCGCTCCAATGAACCTGTCGCAGTCGACGACTGGACACATACGGCATTCACGTATGACGGATCAAGCCGGGCAGACGGCGTTCAGCTTTATTTGCAGGGCCAGCGTGTTCCAGCCAGGATTGAGTATGACAATCTCTACAAGAGTATCCTGCCTGTAGATGGACTCTATAAACCTACCAGCCGCCCGATGCGTATCGGGCGGAGTTACCGCGCGTTCGGGGGTGATGACGGCATCTTCATGGGGGATATGGATGAACTAAAAATCTATGCCCGGCAACTTACCGCATCGGACATTGCAATACTGGCTAATACGTCTGTACAAGGCGATGAACTGGCCGTATTTCTGAATTACTACGATCAGCACTATAGAGAACTGCTCAGGGAACTCAAGGAAGCTCGCGCAGAAGAGGAAGCGGCAGTCAGTGAAGTAATGGAGGTCATGGTGATGGAAGAGATGGACGAACCAAGACCCACCCATGTCCTCGAGCGTGGCCTCTATGACCAGCCTCGTGAGCAGGTTTCCCCGGGAACCCCTTTGGTCCTTGGCAGCCTATCGGACGATGTCCCTCCTACCCGCCTTGGGTTAGCACAGTGGCTCTTCAGCCCAGAGCAACCGCTGACTGCACGTGTCACCGTGAACCGCTACTGGATGATGTTCTTTGAACAGGGGCTGGTATCAACGCCAGAAGACTTTGGGAACCAGGGGGCTCTGCCCTCTCATCCGGCATTACTGGATTACCTGGCCGTCTCTTTTGTAAACTCTGGCTATGACCTCAAGGCACTCGTCAAGTCTATTGTGATGAGTGCGACCTATCGCCAGTCCAGCCTTGCGCCTACAGAATTACAGGAACTAGATCCTACGAATCTACTTCTTGCGAGAGGGCCACGCCATCGCCTGAGTGCAGAGATGGTCCGGGATAATGCCTTGGCAGCGAGTGGTCTATTGGTCAACCAGGTCGGCGGTCCCAGTGTGAAGCCCTACCAGCCTCCAGGATTATGGATTGAGAAGGGGAATTTTTCGCAATTTCTGCTGCACTATAAGCAAGATGAGGGCGAAGCGCTTTACCGCCGCAGTCTGTACACTTTTATCCGGCGAACTTCTCCTCCGCCGACCATGCTGGTTTTTGATGCTCCAGACCGTTCTACCTGTTTTGTACGGCGCCAGAACACCAATACCCCACTCCAGGCATTGGTCCTCATGAATGACCCGCAATTTGTCGAGGCATCACGCGCATTGGCCGAGCGTGTCCAGCGAGAGATTCCCGGAGATATAGCCCTCCAAATTGAACACGGCTTCCGGCTTGCTACCGGGCGTCATCCCAGTGAAAAGGAAGTTGAGCTCATGACGGATCTGCATGCTCAGGAAAAAGTGCGCTTTGCCGAAAACCCTGCCGATATTGACTCACTTTTTGCCGTTGGGGAAATGATTGCCGATGCGTCCCTTGATCGTGCCAATACCGCTGCACTGACAATGGTTGCACAACTTATCTTGAACCACGACGAAGCCTACACCAAGCGTTGATAGTCACCATGCATGAATGTCATAATTACGATCAGCAATATACCCGCCGGGATTTCCTGACGCGCACGACGCTCGGACTTGGTGCGGCAACGTTGGCCTCACTCCTCAACCCGGTATCTGCCACCGGTGCGCAGATCAGTGGCGATCCGGTGCCGGGAATCCTCGGAACAACACACTTTCCTGCGAAGGTCAAGCGTGTGATTTATCTGCTGCAGAGTGGTGCACCATCACAGTTGGATCTCTTTGACTACAAGCCTTCTCTGGAGTCTTACCATGGTGAGGAACTACCACCGTCTGTCCGTGGCATGCAACGACTGACCGGTATGACTGCTGGTCAGAAAAGCTTCCCGATGGTGCAGTCTCCCTTTTCTTTTGCGCAGCATGGAGATAGCGGTGCATGGGTTAGCAACCTGATGCCCTATACCTCCCAGGTTGTAGATGAACTCTGCTTCGTTCACTCCATGTACACCGATGCCATCAATCATGACCCTGCGATCACGTTCCTGCAAAGTGGCTCCCAGCAGCCCGGCCGTCCTTCCATGGGTTCATGGCTGAGTTACGGTCTAGGAAGTGAGAATGCCAATTTACCCTCGTTCGTGGTGCTGGTCACCAAGGATAAGTTGGGGCAGCCGCTGTATTCCAGACTATGGGGGAACGGTTTTTTGGCATCACAACATCAGGGCGTCCAGTTTCGTGCGGGCAAAGATCCTGTGCTTTATTTGAGCAACCCTCCGGGGATCACTCAGGGCGATCGCGAGCGGCATATGCGTGCACTTCGTGAGCTCCAAGAATTACAACTGGAGCAACTCCAGGACCCGGAGATCGAAACCAAGATTGCGCAGTACGAAATGGCCTTCCGTATGCAGACTTCTGTGCCGGAAGTCACTGCTATTGAGGACGAACCCGATTCCACTTTTGCCCTCTATGGAGACGACGCCCGGGAAGCCGGCACATTTGCAGCCAACTGCCTGTTGGCACGACGGCTTGCCGAACGCGGCGTACGCTTCATTCAACTCTACCACCAAGGCTGGGACCACCATGGCGGACTCTACGGTGCGATCCAGACTCAGGCCAAAGAAACGGATCAGGCCTCGGCAGCGCTAGTCTTGGATCTCAAGCAGCGTGGATTACTGGACGATACTCTCGTCATTTGGGGCGGCGAGTTTGGGAGAACCAATTACTCACAGGGGCGCCTGACCCGGGAGGGATTTGGGCGGGATCACCATCCACGCTGTTTTACGTTGTGGATGACCGGTGGTGGAATCAAGAAAGGGTTCTCCTACGGTGCGACTGATGAGCTCGGATACAACATTGCGCGGAATCCTGTGCATGTACATGATTTTCAGGCGACTATTCTGCATCTCCTCGGTGTTGATCATGAGCGTCTCACCTTCCGGCATCAAGGGCGACGATACCGCTTGACTGATGTTTTCGGGAACGTAGTCCATGACCTTCTGACTTGACCCACCCAATAGCACGATCCCCAAGAATTAGAGAAATAGACTAATCTATAGTAGTAACGAGCATGGGTGATTTTCCATCTATCCGTGAGTTAGAAAAAGCCTTGGTGGAGCAGATTTCGGATTCGCATGGCTCACCCTTTATTGCTCACTGTGATGTAGCTACCGAACGGGAAGAGGCTGCTTTAATGGAGGTCGTTAACCATATCAACGGAAGCATACCCGAGTTTCTGCAGCTTATGCCGCTCTTCCCGTGTGTCTGTGTGAGATTTGTGGCAACAGCACTTTCAGAATCCTATGGGGCTGAAGGAAGAGAAGTTTACGGCTTGATTGCCGACCGCTTAGGCCTTGGTGATACCATTCCAGCCAAATACTGATCAAAGTTTTTCTACCTTTTCAGATATAGTTGCGAACGAGTTGGTTTAGCTCTCCCATCGGAGAACACCACAGGGATGGTTTCTTCCTACTTGTTTCAGGCGGGCATATCCCGCCACCGACTTCCCTTACTCGCAGACACCTTCCTGAAGGCAGAGCGTCTTTTGGGATGGCCAAACAGTGACAACACTAGAGATTTAGATGACTGGGAGGACAAAGCAATAGATCTTGCCCCTCATGGTCACATTGTACTTCGACGTATTGTAAAAGAGGATCCGACGGCTTACCACGCCATCGTATTTGCCCACCTTCGAAGATCCAGTGGCTTACCTAGATCACGGTTTGAGCGTGAATTCCTGAAAGCGATTGAACCTCGGGCGAAATCAGTGCGACATAGCAGAAAGGCTATGCATTTTATCCCTGATTTGGAATTTGGGAACGGCGAGCTGTGTATTACAATCCCGCAGAGAGCGCACAGAGTAGAAGTAAAAATCAATGGACATATCCATCCACTCAGTCCAGGTAGGCAACTAGGATTGCCCCTACCGTGGCCAACTCGCATTGAATGGCGACGTCATGGTAGCGATAGATACCGTTGGGAAACGATCCATATTCTGGATGACCAGCAAAAAATATTTGTTTTCGACGGTGAGACGGGGGGCTATAAGAAATACATAGACCCCACCACATCGTCAAGTAGACAGAGCGTTCGGGCTGGTCCACTCTGCCTTATATCCAGGACAACGTTTGAAGTCAACGAGGAATGTTCGCACTGCTTGGGTGATGAAGCGTTCGTTCTCTTCTGTAACGTCTCCACAGAGATGATCATTCAGCGATGTAACCTGCAGTTCAATGTTGCGGTGGAAGACCGCTTGCGCCTAGAGGTATTTGGAGAGGCGATAGTCCGTGACCGAAAAGGCTGGTTGCTTGCAGGGCCAATCTCAGTCCAAGTCCACGGTCGAAACACAGAAACTTCAGAGTCGCTTGAGGTAAGGCTGCGACATCCCGCGATAAGAGGCGAACATAAGTATCCAGTGTACAGCAGATCAAACAGCGAACAGATTGCTAAGCTTGAGATGCCCAAAGACGGGGACTTTGGGTTAGCATGTGTATCTCTTCATATCCGAGGACAGGACCGGACATTATATCGAACATATTTTTGGTACTGGCCTAGTCTCAAAGGACTCCTTCACGAACGCTTATTCAATGCGTCATTAATCCCAGATAATCTCGCAGAAAAGAAACTGTTACATATCCGTCCAAACAGTCGCGGGCAACTTGAAATTATTGAGGGAGGATCCTATCTACGAGCCCGACTGTGTTTTTGGGTAGAACGCAAACTGGTCAGTTTCACTCTGCCTCCACCAGGAGCATCTATATCGGTACGAAGGCCTGACGGAAGTGAGCAAGCATTGAGAGTGGGGGCATCACTTCTCGTACAAGATGACTATGCATCCAACCTGATTGTGCGGTATTCTGATCCGATGGCAAAAATCGACTCAAAAGGAGAGATTATTCCCACGGCATTTGGTAAGGTCGGGATGTGGCGCACATCGTTTGCGGCCCTCAAACAAGAAGGTGAGCATAACAGAGTTCGTTTACTTCCCAGTTGCGAATCGAAACCTTCTCTGGATCTTGTCCGCATTGTTCTAGAGACACATCCCAGTTCCTTTAGGGCTCATCAGTATAAAGATGTTTGGTTCGCCGAAGCGGAATTTGAAAGTCCAATTGATGCCGTACGGATTAAGGCAAAAAACTTGATTACTGGCGAAAAGGTTGACGCGAATGTTTCGGTGAGATCTCAATCGGATCTCTCGGATGAGTCAACTCTAATTTCTGTGATACCAACAATTTCCCCTAACCGTCTGAGAATAGAAAT
The DNA here is from genome assembly GCA_009838195.1 of Rhodothermaceae bacterium. NCBI lineage: Bacteria > Pseudomonadati > Rhodothermota > Rhodothermia > Rhodothermales > Rhodothermaceae > Rhodothermaceae bacterium. The sequence goes on from VXSC01000047.1 coordinate 76,270, forward strand.
ACCCCAGAACAACTACATGGATGGTATCTGGTTTGTACGCCTACATGTTCTAGAACACGGTGGCAAAGGCTGGCTCCCTGTTATCAATTCTTCTGGAGAATCTTATGCAACCTGCATCGCGCCAACCGATTTTGCTCAAAAATTGGTCTCGGAAGATCCTTCTGTTTGGTGTTCTGAAATCCAGCATACTCAAGCTTTTCTTAGACTGAGTAAAGCCATTGAAACACCGATTGCTAAGCCGTGTCGACCGAACGTGAGCCATCTTGCTCTGAATGCCTGGAGGCAGCTGGGGAAATTGCTTGCCACACGGTCTCAAGCCGATCAGACCAGCCTTCTCAACGCCTGTGCACTTCCCCCATCAACTCATGCCCCCGAAACTTGGATCCCCACTTATCATCCCGTAGAAATTGCCCCCAATCTATTCGCAATCCCGTCCGAGGAACTCGCGATATTAGCCTCAAGTGAACAGCCAGAATACAAAGAGTTTGAGTTGGTCGGCCTCGCAGGGATTACCGAGTCCTTACAAGATGCGGTAGACGTCTTGGATGTCAGTATTACGTTCTTGACCAGCTTCACGAATGCATATGCCTTACAAGGAAACCCTGCTGCATCTCCAGGTGGTTTCAACTTCGCTCTATACTGTGAATGGGCACGGGAAATGGAACAGATCGCTGACGATGACAAGCCGCTGTCAATCTGGCACCATGATCGGGCCTGTTATAGAATGGCAGATCGGATTGAAGCCGCCCAGAAAAACCCTTTCTCTTCGCTCCGATTGAGTAAAGCAGCCAAGATTGTTCGCAGCACCCCGGGTTTCAATTACGAAAGTTTGAACATCCCTGATGATTTGGGAGAAAAGTTTTCATTGGTTAAGGAGACCCCACGACTGATGGCGACTCTTACAGAAGCTTGGCGCAAAGGAAATGCTGAGAAATATTGGAATGACTTAGCTTCCAAAGCGAACATGCCTGTGGAGAAGACTCGAAAGCGTGTGGGGACAATTCTTCGACTAGCCCCTGAGCTCTTGGCTTTCTATCTCCTTCTTTGGGTGCTTGTGGAAAAGCACGAAAGAGCATAGCAATGCCGCGAGATATTGCCCCCCTACTTCTTCGTGACCGTCTGCGCAAAACACTCGTGCGCTACATTGCCACCGCGGTTCCGGTTTCAACCACCCGTGCCCCCGAACTCGCCCGTGCTGTCAGAGAAGCACTGGAAGATTCTTCGCTTGAACTGACGAAGGGACCTTTTCTGGAGAGTCTTCCCGACTTCCGCAAAAAGGGATCTATCCAGGAACTGATGGATTCGGGCATACTGACGGATCATTGGCATGCCCTCCAGAAACCTGACTCTGAATGGCTACTTACACGTTCCCTCCATGAACATCAGGAGCAAGCAATTCGGCAATCCACCACTAACAGGAATTTTATTGTGGCTACAGGGACGGGGTCCGGCAAGACAGAATGCTTCTTGCTACCCATTGTAGATCGTCTATTGCGCGAGGAGAAGCTAACAGAGCCCGGGGTCCGAGCAGTAATTATATATCCTCTCAACGCCCTCGCGAATGATCAGTTGTATTTTCGCCTCGCTCCGCTGTTGTTGCGGCAATTGGGAGACCCCGGGATTACTTTCGGTCGTTTCACTGGCCAAGTCCGATCAAGTGCGAACAGACGTGAGGAAGAGTTACGCCTTCTTGACAACGTAGCCCTTAGGCATGCTTTGGGACTAGATACGTCGGTTTCAAGTCTTCCGAAATCTTGGCTTCTGTCACGCTCGGAGATGCTGGAGACACCTCCCCATATTCTGATCACGAATTATGCAATGCTGGAGCATCTCCTGCTCCTACCACGTAACGCTCCACTCTTCCATAATGCTCGCCTGCAGTTTATCGTATTGGACGAAATTCACACCTATGCAGGAGCACAAGCGATTGAGGTGGCCTTCCTATTGCGTAAGTTGAAGGTTTATCTCGGCTTAGAAGCTGGTACCATTCAGGCTATCGGTACCAGTGCCAGTCTCAATGTCGATGACTTGCAAGAATTGGCCAAGTTCGCGTCAGATCTATTCGGGGAAGAATTTGATGCAAAGTGTGATCTGATTACGGGTGAACGGAAGATCCATCCAAATCTACTATCAGACATCCCCGAAATACAACTCGGTCCAGAAAAATGGATTGAAGTCGGTAATGTTGTATCCGAAATGCTTTCGGACAACGCCCAATCTATTGAGGAATGGAACGAGAACTGCGAATGTTGCGATGGAATTGAGGAACTCCTCCACCTTGATGGCCATGACCTTAAGGGGGCCCTTAATACTCGCCTTGCAGAAATTTCTGAGGTTAGATCCGTCGCTCACGAACTTACTGATGGACTACGAGACTTTGAGAGCCTCGCCAACACAACCTTCCCTAACAGTTCCTCCAAGACTCGCAATAGAGCCCTTCGATCCCTTATCTCTGCCGTGGTTTTCGCACGGCCAGACAATTCAGAATTTCCGATCCTCCCAGCCCGTTATCACTTGGCAGTCACCGGAATTGACGGTGGTGTGGTACGTCTTGATTCTGAATCTAAGGAGGGTTGGTCTGATTTTCGTCCGAAGAAGTCCCATAGCGACAAGAGTGGTGTGCCGTATTTTGGTGTTCTCCCATGCCGTAACTGTGGAGAGCCCTACTTGGAAGGGTGGTACGTTAGGGGAAGAATATTTGGAAAACCTGTCCCAGGGGCTAAACGTGCCATTTTTCGTATTGCCGCATTGGGAGATATTACAGCCTTTGAGATGGGTGTCGGGGAGGAAGAGACAGTAGATGAGGACGAAGAACGTCTATATGTCAATCCCCAAACGGGTATTGCCGAATCTACATTTACACCCGATGGTGTCCAGATTATAATGCACAGACTGCGGGAAGACGAGGATGAAAAGCGGCTTTATCTACATGCATGCGTCGTGTGCGGCAACCGAGAACGGCGTTTCCCAGAGCCCATCACTACTTTGCATCCTGGGGATGATGCCCTCGCTGCCGTTGCGACTCAGGTTCTATTTGAGGCACTGCCCAATCAGGAAGATAGTGAAACGCCGAAACCGCTGGGAGGCCGAAAGCTACTGGCCTTTTCTGATAATCGACAGGACGCCGCATTCTTCGCTCCTTTCTTCCAACGTACAAGTCTGAACGTAACGCTGCGGACATGTATTGTACAAGCGGTTCGAGAAGCCAATGATGGAGGCGGACTCCCCCTACGGCAAGTTCGTAATAAAGTCTGGTGGCTCCTGAATGACGGTGGACAAATTGCATACAAAGTATATCATCAATTAATCAACACGAGCGATAAGGACGCCAAGGACATCCTATTTGCACAAATTATTGCAGAGTTTTTTGTTCTTGGCCAGATAAGGACATCCTTGGAGGGATTGGGTATAGCACTGGTGGAGTACGACCAGTCAAGTCTAGATAGGTTAGCAGAGGCCATTCGTTCGACCGCAGGGAATTTGAGCCACGTGGAAGCAAGAGTTTTTGCAGAACTCACGCTTGATCGGATCCGCCATGAAAGGTTGATCGCTGATCCAAACGATGAACTTGATCTTTCTGACGAAGCGATTTGGGGGCCCTTCAAAAAACAGAAGAACAGATGTATAAATTTACAACGGAATTCCTCGAAGCAAGATCGCCATATCTTCGGGCTCCTTCCCAGAGGGGCTGCTGATAACCGTTCTACATGGATATTAGAATATAGGCTGAATCTATCACGAGATCAGGCGTTCCAAGTCTTAGAAAAATTCTGGCAGTGTGCCCGAGAAGAGTCGCTCCTCATCCGGGCCAACCATAGAGGATACGGCCTCAACCTAGAAAAACTTCGGATTATCAATGGCATAGACCTCCGATTCTACGAGTGTGACAAATGTGGAACACGTACGTATCGATCTGTACGAAAAATATGCCCATCTTGGAGATGTGATGGTAGGCTGAACGAACTATGCCCTGAAATTCGAAGCGATCTGATCAAGGAAAATCATTATGCTCACATGTACTTGCGGGAAGCCAACCGAATCGGTTGGGGACAGAACGCGATTGCCAGGGAACACAGCGCGGCGATTGGTGGACAACTTCGTGAGACAATTGAGGAGGACTTCCGAACGGGAAAAGTCAATCTGCTCAGTTGCACGACTACGCTGGAACTTGGGGTAGATCTGGGAGATTTGGAGGCCACTATTTGTAAGAACATGCCTCCAGGCATTACCAACTATCAGCAACGCACAGGTCGGGCGGGCCGCCGTGCTCAAGCCGCACCGGTAGCGTTAACGATTGCACGAAACACCAACTATGATCAAGCATGCTTCGGAAGATTTAACGGGTATCTTTCAGATCGCCCTGCAGTTCCCTATATAGCTCTGGAAAATGCTAACTTTTTTCGGCGCCATCAAATCTCCATAGTTCTTGCCCATTTCTTCCGTAATAAGGTAATCAAGGAAGGGATGGGAGCCCCTCAGTTGAAGGATCTCCTAGGTGATTTTCTATCCCAGGAAGATGTCGAAGATTTCATGGATACCTTCCTGAAATGGCTAGAAAGCGATGAGGGAACCCAAGCACAGGAGCTAGCCTGTGATCTTATTTCTACCCTACCGGCTAAATTCCGCCACATTGGACTCCAGCACGAAAAACTATCTGAACACTTGCGAAAAGAATTGAAACGGTTTGTTTACGATATTGCATCCCGATGGCAGTTGCTACAAGAACGTCGCTTGGAGGCACGAGAAATTAACCGTGATGACATTGCATCTATAATGCAACGACAACAAGATAATCTACTAAACCAGTTCCTTGTCAACGCACTATCCAGATCAGCAATCATACCGACCTACAGCTTCCCCGTGCATAGCTGCAGGCTTGAGATCGTCAAGGGACGATATCAGCGTCCTACACGATTTGGGAACCTAGACGCAGATCTTCAGCTAGACCGGACGGCTGCACTCGCCATCTCCGAATATGCTCCTGAGGCAGAGATTGTGGCAGGCGGAAAAATCTGGACCAGCAGTGGAATCGTTCGATATCCTAAAGCCTTTATGCCAATCCTTGTGTATAGGATCTGCAAGCGATGTTTACATGTTGAAATTAAGGACGACCGCAAAGCTCTTGACGATAGCTGCTCGCAATGCGACACTCCTTATAAGAATTCTTTTTCCGAAATAAGGAAGTTCATTGAGCCCAGGGGCTTTCTTACATCATACAGCGAACGACACGGCAAAGACCCTGGTGCAACCCGATTAAGACCGCGTTCCGCGGACGAAGCTCGGCTTATAACACGTGCATCACCACAACGATATGTAGAAACGGATTTGGTAGGAGTCCGAACTTTTTTCGCTCCCGCCTTCCCCATGGACGGCAACAAAGACCTTAGGGGACGCATGTTTATCGTGAATCGAGGAACTCATGGCGGTGGATTTCTTCGGTGTAATAAATGTGAGTTTAGCATGCCGGCTCCCCAAGATGCAAGATTTGGAAAAATTGTGAGCGAAAAACACAATAACCCCCGTACCGGGTATCCCTGTCCAGTTGAGGACTTGCAGAGTCCGGTTGACTTGGGCCATATCTTCGAGACGGATGTACGTGCCTTTTGTTTTGACATGCCCATTCCGCTTACCGATGATGACTCTGGGGAGTCCAATGAGAAGGACTTCCTTAGAACACTTGCTGAAGCGCTCAGGCGTGCTGCTGTCCGAAAACTTCAGATTGATACTCGCGACCTAGTAGCCACTTTTCAGTGGGACCAAGGTAATCCAGTGGTGATTCTGTACGATTCCGTGCCGGGGGGAGCGGGTTATGCTCAACGTCTTGGGAATGGGACTTTTGCAATAACCAAACTAGTTCAGGAAGCACTTGGGGTGCTTGAATGCTGGGCAGAATGTGCCAGTTCGTGCGTTAGATGTCTAAACGACTACAGCAATCAGACACACTGGGATAAATTTGACCGCCATCTTGTTCTTCCTTGGATGCAAGATCTTTTTTGATAAAACTCTGTCCTCGGGGCTACCGGAGTTGTTGCCACCTCCTCCTTTTTCCCACCTCGATTTACCGATTTTCCGTCCTCACCTAAGGTAAGGATTCAAATGAAGAGGCAACACCTCACAGCGACATGGAATCGCACTTCATATCTCACGAACCATTGTATTAAATACGCCGTTCCAACAGAAAGAATGGTTTATTATACATGATTCTCCTTATCGACTACGATAACCTTCCGAGAAGTTTAATGGAAGCAAATTTGCGCCAAGTTATGGAAATACTACTGGCCAAAGTTGACCTTTCAGCTCGGGCTCCCATTAACAGAATTTCCAGTCGATTATATGGAGGTTGGCTAAAAGGAAAATCGTTGTCATTCAAGGCTAGGCAACTGCTTGAGCAAATTAATGACTATTTCCCTTTAGCCCTTTCAACAACAGATCATGGCAAAGTAATCGTAGTTACCGAATTGGCACGATCGCTCGCGCGTGACCCTCAACATGATTTTACACACACATTCAGATTACGCTCTAAACCAGAGTTTAGAGTGAAACTCTTCCCGCTTAGAGACTGTGTAGAACCGTTGAATTGTAGGATTAAAGAGGTAAATTCTTTCGTTTACAATAATCTTTGCCCAAGAGCGAATTGTAATGTAACACCTGAAGCAGCATTCTATAAAGCAGAGCAGAAGCTAGTTGACTCCATGATCGTAGTTGATCTGGTACATTACGCAATTCATCATCAGGAACACATAGTGTTGGTATCTGGCGATGATGACATGTGGCCAGGTATCCGGTATGCCTTGCTACAAGATGCTATGATCACGCATGTTATTCCAAAGCGCCCGCGCTACGGGAAAAACCCCTACAGGAAACTATCCACTCAAAATTATACCCCCATAACATTGTACCAAGAGACTGAAACTGATGTTATTTGACAACTTCAAACGTATCGTTACAACTTTTGCTGACGAGGACAGCGAGATGGCGTGGGATGGAGACGGGACCCTTTTGTTGGGGATTCGCGGAATAGAGGTTGTAGCAAAGATCATGCAAACACCAAATGGAATTCAAGTTGAACATGACGATGTTTTATGGAATGCAGAGCAGTGGATTTGGTCATACCTCGCTAAGCTTGATCGACTAGCAGATCGAATCACCCGTTCTGTTTCCCCTCCCGATCACTATGTATCTCCGAGTGGTAAACTGCTAGATTGGGAAAATCAACCTGAGAAGGAATTTTCTGACGCAAAACAGGAACTTCAAAAAAGGTTTAGTCAACATCCGGTTGACATGACATTAATATATTTTTTGACTTCTGATGCAGGGGAAGGAAAAACCTCATTGATTGAAAAAATCTCTGTCGACCAAGCTGAAGCATTCAAAAGAAAGGATACCCAAACGCTCGTCCTACCGGTTTCTCTTGGCGGGCGTCCATTCTTACGCTTGGACGACGCGGTTATTGCATCGCTTTCAAATCGGTTCCGATTCCCCTTCCTTTACTATGACTCGTTCATTGAACTTGTTAAAATGGGAGTAATCATCCCGGCGTTTGACGGTTATGAAGAGATGCTTGCAGAAACCAAATCAGGTGAAGCTATTTCGGCAATTGGTGACCTAGTCGATCAATTGTCTTCTAACGGAACCTTACTTGTTGCAGCTAGAAAAGCATATTTTGATTCTTCCTTTAGTTCTCAATCCAAATTACTTGACTCAGTTCGCCGAGAACAAAAGGTAGACGTTTGCCGAATCGCTCTGGATCGCTGGAGTCGTGAAGTATTTCTCAAATATGCGAAAAAACGGAATGTCCCAACTCCTCCTCAAGAACTACATGGTAAAGTAGCACGCAAGCTTAAGAATGATAAGCATCCAGTCCTTACTAGGGCGGTCCTTGTTCGAAGACTCATTGATGTTGTCACAGAGGAGGGTGATCTTGATAAATTTCTACAACGACTAGGCCAATCACCGACTGATTATTTTTTCGACTTTGTTGAGGGTATTGTTGAACGAGAGGCCCGCGAAAAATGGATTGATACTTCCGGTACAAAAAAGTCATCCTTACTCACTAAGGATGAGCATCACGAATTACTTTCGCAAATTGCTTTTGAAATGTGGGTCAACGGGGTTGAGACTATTGGCCTTGACGTCGTTCGACTTGTCGTTCAAATTTTTGTAGAAGAAAAGAACTTGACACCCGCTATCCTACGACAAATAAACAACCGCATCAATCATCATTCTCTCCTGCGCCTCGATGATTCCGCAGGTTCCATCAAGCGAATACGGTTTGATCACGAAGACTTTCGGGCATTCTATTTGGGACAGGCCTTAGCTCGAGCATTAGATTCAAGGGATGAGTCAAATGCAAGACTGATTCTTGATGCTCATCAGTTATCCAATCCGGTGACTAACGAAACTGCCCGCTATCTTACATCTTTGGATACTTCGGTCCTGGGATCAAAAAAGGTGATTGAATACCTTCATCACTTGGCAGGAGGCCAACAACCTGTTTCCTACATTCGGGAAAACTGCGGTACGTTGATGCTGGAATTAGCGGAGCGCACAGCAATCACTCATTCGATCACTGGCGTAAATTTCCCGGAAAATGCCTTAGAGCAACGGAAAATAAAAAATCTGAATGTGTCGAATTCTTTATTTAATTCAACCAGCCTTTCAAATTCCAATATCCTCAACTGCACCTTTGAAAACTGTCGCTTCGTGGAATTGGCGCTTAATGGTAAGCACAACCTAGATGGGACAGTTTTTGATGACGAATGTTCGTTCGACTCCGTATCCGTTGGCAACGATTTCGATGGGGAATACAGGAAATTCTTCAACCCGAATAAGGTAAAAGCCGTCCTCAAGAACCATGGATTTATCCTTGGGTCTCAGCAGAATTCCATCTCTGAACATTCTGATCTCACGAAGATGGACAAGAATATGAAAATCGCCCTGCGTTTTATTCGAATGTTCGCCCGCTCAACTGTCGTTGCAGAAAATACTGTGCGTACACGACTCGGTACGCAACATGGTGTTTTTTTTAACAACATCCTATCGAAACTTCAGAAAGCTGACCTTATCGAGCCTATCTCAAGTCCCGGCAACAGGCGCAGATACCGCCTAATAGTGCCATTGTCTGAGATAGACGAACTAGTTGAAAACTCGGGGAGCACATTTGAGCAGTTTATTGCGAATGCATCGAACCATTGAATTGATTCTCTTCTTGACAGCCTGATCAGTACTGCATAATTCAATAAACTCGTACTATTGGTTCTGCAGTTGAGAGCCACTGTCCAATAAGCGCTGCAGAGCAAGTCCCGACTCGTGCGTTGGATCTAACTCCAATAGTGTCTGCACCGCCCTGCTCGCACCGGTCCAGTTCCCTCGAAGTACATGATTGCGAGCTAACTGCAATTGGAATTCCGGAACCTCCGGCTCCAAAAATACCGCCCGCTCAAAGTGCTCCTCTGCGAGCTCTAATTGCCTCTTGCGCTGGTGTAGAACACCCAAACGGAAATGTATACTGCCGGACTCTTCGAGGTCATTGGCAGCACCATAGTAGTCCACTGCTTCATCTAGACGCCCCTGTGCCGCAAGCACATCCGCCGCATAAGCATATGGCAAAGCCAGGTAAGGATACTCCTGGAGCAATGCAAGACTCGCCTTTAGGGCGAGATGGTATGAACCCTGTTCAACATAATGTGCCCGCAACCGCTCCGTAGCAGCAAACCATGTCAGTTCCCCATCATCCAGCTGGTGTGCAAGTTCCTCCGCTGTGGAAGCAGCCTGCATGGTATCCGGGACTACGTCCAGATCCGCATCCAACGGTTGGAAAGGCCAGGAACTCAGAAGTTTCTGCAAGCGCAACTGCCCAAAAATAGAATCAACCTGGGTGAAAAGTACTTCTGAACGAGCAACCTCCCTGGGTACATAGTTCAATCGCTGACCACCGATCCGAGACTCATATACCGCATCGTAAAACGCATCCGCAACCACAAAATACCCCTCCAGATTCGGATGCAGATGCTCCAGCATCAGATCGGATCCTATAATATTCTCATTTGCCTGCTCCCGTAGAGAACCCTGGGTGTCAACAAGTATCGCTCCGGCACCTGCAGCCTCCTCCCTGATGATCTGATTCACCTCTTCTGTCGCTCGAAACCGCAGTTGATCCAAATCTTTCGCCATAATGTATGCTTGGCGAGCCTGAGCATAGTCTCCCTGCATATCCGTCAGCGTCCCCAGGGCGAACCATGATTGTGCAGCCATTGAGTCCAGTGCGACGACCTTGCGCATCCGCTCAATAGATACGGGCAGGGATTCGGAACGCAGCGCCTCCTCATAGGCTCGTTCCCATTGGTCTGGATCAACAGAAGCCATCAATCCACTTTGGAACGGAGGATGAGTGCGTTCATTACTGGCTACCGTACCAATAAATACCGGTATGCCATGCCTCTGGTACTTACCCAAGATACCGCGCAGGTTTCCCCTGAACTGTCGCATCCCAGCCTGATACGTATCTGAGCCCAGTTCAATCTCCTGCCGTTGAACCATTCGTTCCATCAGGGTCGATGAACCCTCCCGGTTCCGGCTTACCACTTGTACAGCCTGACTCAACGCACTTCGAATCAACTGAAGTGTGCGCCATGACTGAAGTCGGAGATACAGATTCACTACCTGGCGGTAACGTCCCAGGGATTGTGACGAGCCTACACCGAGTGCCCCATAGAATTCATTATGGCCGGCGTAGATCAGGACCGCATCTGGAGACTGGTCAAGAATTTCATTCACCTGATCCAGGATCGTGTAGGAATTGATTGCTGCCATCGCGACGTTGACCAATTCCACCCTGCGCTCCGGCCAAGTCTGCTGAAGGCGCTGCTCCAGCATGCGCGAGAAACTGCCCCCATAGTAGTACGGATAACCAGCAGCACTGGAGCCCCCCTGAACAAAGATTCGCAGTGTAGTGCTGTCTCTATCTGCACGAAAGACATCATGCAACCCGGTTGGAACCCGGACTTCCTGATTGAAATAACGATGGGCAACTTCACGGTTCATGACAAGGTAGTCCGGAGCAGCCTCCACCGGCACAAACAGAGGGTAGTCCTCGCCAAAACCAATGATCCGAAGCCCGCCCTCAACCAGTACAAAAAAGAGTACTGGGATACTCCACATCAGCACGTAATACACCCACTTCCTTTCTATGCTGTCTCTTTGAGACATCAGCGGATCAGGGCAACAGAGAGTGCTACCGGGCCGGATTTTCCTGTCATTCGGACAGTATACAAGCCGCTTGAGAGCCCTCCGGCCTCAAAGGTGATCGAATGGATTCCCGCAGACATGTCATCATTTACGAGTGTGGATACTCGGCGCCCAAGCACATCATAGACCTCAATCTGAATCTTCTGAGGTTGATCCAAACTGAACTCCAGCGTCATCTGGTCCCGGAACGGATTCGGATAACTACTCCTCAAGGAGTACTCCGGCGGTGCCGGGGTTGGAGAAGCAATCCCCACCGTAATCAGCCCTGATGCGGGTGGGGGAAGTCTCTTGGACGTATAGATATGAAACTCGCCCGGCTGGAGCTCTGGGGGTATGCCACCGGTTACATTCAGCGAATCTCCAGAATAGTAGTCATACCAGTAGACTGGAGGCGTGGAGAGCCTCACGGAGTTCGCTGCAGGCAAAACCCCAAAATTCCCGATGATGACTGCCTGCATGTCCGTCGCGTCATGACGGAGGTGAATGCGTTTTACCGACCCGGATAATTGCATGGACACCTCTGTTTCGGTGCTGCGGAAGATTGGGTTTTCCCGCCTGATTTGAAGAAGAGCCGACCATGCATCGTATAGGCGTTTTCGCAGAGGATCGTCGTAGTAATTCCAACGGATTGGCTTTCTGCCTGTGCGACTTGGTGCAAACGGGGGGCAATTTCCTGGCTCCAGACACTCTTCCCCTCGCATACCATACCCATACCCCAGTTCTCCAAACTGCCACAGCATTCGAGGACCTGGAAGCAAAAAATGAAATGCTCCAGCCATTTTTAGACGATCCAGTGCGATTGGCAGATGCCGGACATTGTATGTGCCTTGATTAGCAGGCAGCGATGGTGAGCAGGTGTCCCCGCCCTGCGGTGAGCGCTCACATGCGCCATAACTGCGCATCTTGTACATCATCCACTGCTCATCATGACTCTCCATGTATACAACGACATGCGGTAGATCCCAATCTCTGCCTCCATCTCCGTAATAGGCACGTTCAAAATTGCTGTTCGGTCCCTGATTATACCCCATGAGGGCTTCCCCAAACTGATGGGTCACATTACTCCACACCATCATTCCAGGGTACCCGCGATCTATACCGTATCGGGCCAATTCTCGTTCTTCACGCTCCCGTGTCCAGTGCTCCAGAATAATGTGTGCCCGGGGATTCACTGCCCACATGGCGTCAGCCATTCGTTTAATCAAGCGGATGCGGGATGGATCATAACTATCCCACGCAGCCCAATCAGATCCAGTATCACGCTGTGTGAAGCCCTTGGACAAATCAAAGCGAAATCCGTCTACCTTGAATTCTGTCAACCAGTATGCATTCACGCGATCCAACCAGTACTGGGTATAGAGATCCTCATGATTTAGGTCGAAAAACACATTGTACGCATGTGTGGGAGGGATATTAATCCAAGGGTTTGTATCCGAAGTACCGTAAAGTAGGACCAGAGGGGAAGGCAAATCCACATGGTTGTAAACCACATCCAGGAATACGGCAATCCCACGCGCGTGGGCAGCGTCAACAAATCGTTTCAGATCTTCTGCCGGGCCATAGTACTTGTCAGGTGCAAAGAAAAAATTGGGCTGATAACCCCAATTCACATTTCCCCCAAACTCAGCGACTGGCATCAACTCAATCGCATTAATGCCAAGCCGCTCCAAGTATCCTAACGTATCTGTCAGTGTTGCCCAATCATGTGCATGCAGAAAATCCCGAAGAAGAAGTTCGTAGATCACCAGCTCTTCGGGGGGTGGAGGGGTAAAATCCGTTACTTTCCAGGGATAAGGAGACTGCCCGGTCTGCAGGACGGACACAGGGCCCTGTGTCTGTCCGTGAGGGTATGATTTCAGGTTCGGGTATGTGCTCGCGGAAATAGACGCATCGTGAACTGGATCAAGAATCAGCGTCGAAAACATATCCGCAAAGCGCAACTCGCCATCCGCCACGTACTGGTAGCCGATCTCTTGACCGGGTGGCAGGTTTTCGATCGGTAGCCACCAGTGCACACTGTCAGGGCGAGGGGCATCCCGATACATCAGCCCTGTATCTACGACCTGCCAATCATTAAAGTCGCCGATCGCATGCATGAAGCACTTACCTGGCGCAAACACAGAAAGCGTAGCCTTGGATGGGTCGGAAGGATCATAGTTTACACCATCCTCAACGTTAGCCGGGCGGGGACGATCAACCACTTCGGGGGGTATGATCCCAACGGAATCGGTCACAGTATTCCCGGCAGCGTCAACGGCGGTAATGGTGAATTGCAGGTCACACAACGCCGAGCTGCTTAGGGGATAATTGAAAATTCCATCATTATAGAAGGGAAGTCCATCAAATTCATCGCCATTGACTCCGACGGTCAAGCTGGTGATTTCGGTTGAAGAAAAGATCCCCGCACTAATCGCAGTGACGGCTCCATCATTATTCCGGTGCCGAGCCATTTGAAAAACCATTGGATCCGTAACATCAATGATGGAATTATTGTGTTCGTTTGGATTGACCTGATCATTCAATGGATCTGTGATCCATGCATTGTTACTGCCCGAATCATTGAAATGCACATGCACTTTGTACTGGTACGAGCGACCTACCTGCAGCGAATGTGTATACAGCCATTGCCCAAGTTCACTATCGTAGGACATCAAGGAGGGCGCACTAACTGCGATACGCCCACCATCGTTGGGGCCCCAGCCGTTAAACTCACCCGGCAAAAACGCCCGCACAACGCTGTGATCTGGAATCCAACGGAATGTCACATCCAAGGACTGTCCATGACTCAAGCCATGAGCAGCTGCCAATAGCAAAAAGACTAGTGTTATCTTGCGGATTGATCCGATTGTAGTCACGGTTCCAAATAAAATGAGGTTTTGGGGCATAGCCGAACAATTATTCAGCCGCTACCCCAAAACCTCACGCCCGCTACGCGCGCAACGGACAATTCAAAGTCCTATTAAGTTTTGCTTCTCGTGGAAGCAAGTTTAACATACAACTACTTCACCAACGTCATTCGCTTCGTGACCGAATAATCGGGCGTCTGCAAACGATAGATGTAAACCCCACTGGCCAACTGCGAGGCATCAAAAGTGACCGAATAGTTTGCAGCCTGAAGCGTACCATCTACTAGAGTAGCGACACGTCGTCCCAGAAGATCATACACATGTAATTGAGTATTTGCCTGGCGGGTCAATCCAAACTCGATCACGGTCGTCGGATTGAACGGGTTGGGGTAATTCGACCCAAGCCAAATCTCTTCCGGTAGTTCTGTACTCTGCTCAATAGATGTCGAAATATGTGGATTCTCCTCGTGTGGGAGTGGGCCGGGGGTAAGCTTAAATGTGTGCATCGGCAACTCATATGTTGCCGGATACGACCCGTCACTGTTCTGTGGAATGAAGTGGACTCGATTGCGCCCTGGCTCACGGGTATCCGTACCCGTTTCCTGAACGCTCGTGCTTCTGTTACCATACATATAGCGATAGGTCATGATGTTATATGATGGGCCATTGACCGTGTAACTACCTGTATATGTCCCGTCTCCATCATCATCAGTAAGCAGGAGTGTATCCCAAAGGGGAAGAGTATGAAGCATCGTCCTGTCCGCAGCCTCTACCCCCTGCGAAAATGCCCAAATCGGATCTCCCAGATGGATCGATACAGAGTCTGTGCCAGGCACAAACGGTTGAGCTTCATTATCCAATGCTTCCTGCATTGTCAGCGAAAACATCACCTCCACGGATGTGCCGGGAAGCATGACGTTGTTTGGCGTCACATCGTTGAAGTATGCCAAACCCAGTCGCTGCTGGCCTCCCATATACTCAAATTGCCGGTTAACCCCTGTGCGATGTCCTTCCTCCCAGCCACTCGGTGGTTCAGTTCCAAGGGCCTGCATGAACGTATCATCATTAAAGTCCAAAAAGTACTTATACCCCTGTGTTACTCCCGCCAAGAGCTCCAAGGCAACCGGAGCCTGGAAGATCGTACCGCCAGGTTCCTTGAACATGAAGCAGTTATCTGGATTCTCTGTGCGGCAATTCTGCCATCCGTTAAAGTCTCCGAAGACCCAAAGCGTATCACCACGTGCCTGATCAAAGAGCCCAATCGTTTCAAAGGCACTTAGGTCCACACCAAAAACGACCTGACCCTCTACGGGTACACGGGAAGTGGGCGCCGTATTTCCAAAATACACCCAATGAAGGGTCGTATCCGCGCTGGGCACGCTGAACGTACGGTTGTCGATTCCATCTTCCCATCCAACCGACTCTCCATGGCCCAGGACAAACTTATACTGCTGCTCCATCCCAGCCAATGAAGCAGGATAATATGCTACTCCAGAATAAATATTGTATCCAGCTGCATTGTCCTCCATAGACTCGCGATTGAGTACCACTTTGGTGTCCCCCCAATCAAGTGGGCCAACCAAGGTCGAGTCATTTGCATCTACCATAGGGCCGCCCCGAACTCCAACGATCTGGTCGGGAGCATTCATCATGGGATCATATCCGTCGCCTGTTGCTTCCGAGCCAAACATCGCAACCCGGTACCACACAGCGATCGAGTCCGTTTTGGCTTCCCAGGGCATCCAGTTGTAGCCCTCATCACGACGCCCAGAGGCTCCGTGCCAATTTGCCTGCCCTTGGAAGAAGTGCAATCCCAAATCCACATCACCTTCCCCGGGGACGATAAATGGATTTGGATCCGCCTCCCATCCATTTAATCCCGCATCCTGCAACTGCTGAGAATAGAATTTATGCTGAAGGCTATCGCCCTCCGCAATCTGAAACGTGATGTTCCAGTAATCACTGTCCTGACCATCAGCGCCTTTTTCATTCACGAGTTCAAGCGTACTCTCTGCGCCCCAAGCAATGATATTGCCATCCACCAACGTGTCCGGCGCTACATTGCCTCCCGCGCCGCCTGCGCCACGGACTTCAATTAATCCCATCCCGATTGTCGTATCCGGGACGGAAGCCATATTTAACCGCATGGTAACGGTGCGCTGAGCCTGTGCCTCAGTTATAAAAAACATGCCGCAAATCAGCAGGCATGCTGGAAAAAGTATCTTTTTTATCATGGGATGTACCCAAAGGTTTGATGAATTTTGCGTTAAGGTTCGGTGAACCCGCGTAAATATACTGTAAATTCTTCTTAAAACAATAACGCCATAGAGATGCGATTAACATCATTGAAGTAGCGTTGTCTTTCGTAAGCATAGTCCATTACAATACCTACAGCACTAAAATCATACCTGAGGCCAGCCCCCAAAGAGAGTGACCGGATGCTATCCTCCAGAAACAGTTCACTATATCCTGCCCGGACCGTAACCAAGTCTCCCAGAAGACCAAGCTCTGCCCCCAGGTTTGCAAACTGATTGCTGTTGTTCGGGCTGAGTACGTCCACCGCAATGGTAACCCGGACCTGCTCGGTCTCAATCAACTCCCCCGCCAAACCAATCCGCATAATCAAAGGCAGGTTATAGGAGTCTACTCTGAGATAGGCCCGATTACTTTCATTATTGCCCCGGTTCACCGGATCAATATCTGCAACGACCAATAGATCATCCCCCGCCATCTCCATCTTGGTGCCAAAGTTGGAAATCGAAGCCCCCAATCGGATTCCCCTGAACGGAGTCACAAACACCGTCCCGAGATCCAATGCCAACCCGCGAGCCTGTGAATGCCAAATCTGTTCGGTAATGATCTTCGCGGATGCCCCGAATGCAAACCGCTCCGTAAGACTCTTCCCCCAGGAAAGGGTGAAGGCATATGAGGATGCATCAAACGTCTCTCCCGTCCCTTCCTGATCCTCTACGGTCGTCACCCGCATATCCGGGGTCCCCATTGCCGTAACGGCGGCTCCGAGTGTACCGAACCTGGTCGGGAAGGCAGCGGCGGCATAATTGAAGTTGATTTCCGCTAGCCAGGTGGCATGCTCGGCAGCGACCGATGAACGTGTTAAGAGCCCCAATCCAGCCGGATTCCAGTACATGGCCGTAACATCGGCAGTCAGTGCAGTAACCGCTCCACCCATCCCGGTTGCTCTGGCACCAACCGGGATACTCAGAAATTCGGCTGCAGTCGTCCCCTTTCGGGTCACCTCCCTGGTCTCATTTGCAAACTGGGCATATGCGACCGTTTCTATGGAGCACATCCAAAAGAGAATCACCCATAAGTAGACGGACTTCTCCATTATTTGATGATGGCAAACGTGCCTGTAGTCTCACCCAACGTGGGGGCTTCCACGTGATACAGATAGACCCCATAAGACACGGTCAAGGCATCCGAACTCTGCAGATCCCAACGAATGGTTCCGTTCATTAATGCACTCGCTGGATCATTAACTCCTTCATTCAAATGCAATGTCCGAATCAGTCGCCCGCTCACGTTGAAGATGCGAAGCGTACATTCTGGAGGCAGATTGATGAATTGGATTGCACGCTCTCCTCGTCCTGTTGAGAATGCATTCAGTTGTTCAAACCGGTTCGTTGCCACATAAGGATTGGGAACAACCCGAATTCGAGAAAGCAGCGAGTCGGGATTATTCGTGGATGTAGAGGGAGCAAAGGTCGTGAATTCGAATACATCCGACGCCAAAAATGGCTTTCGCGTAATGATTGTCGCTACATCCCCTTCGGATGGATTTGCCCCACCCTCTACAGTGAAATTCATCCCAATGCGCCAGGTAAGCTGGGGCGCACCGCGATTCCCTACAAGCGACTCATGAATTATAATCAGGTCAGACTCTCGCCGCTCGCGATCTGCACTGAAGGTGGCCGGTGTGGTCGCGGTCGCACCAACAAAGTCGTCCCCTGTCAAATCCCAGAATGCATAGTCCACCTCCACTTTCAGGGTCCCACCAGCCCCATCAGGATCCAGCCGATACACGCGAACATTCGTAGGCCGTTCTGGAAGCGTGCGAAAGAACGATACATCCAGTGCTGTTGACCGCCCCTCGCTGGGACCAACCACTTCAACCTGATAATCCGCCGGATTGCGCTGACCACTGGTGAACCCCGGAGATATGTATGGATCCAGAACGACTGGAAAAACTGCATCATTATCCCAGCCGCTGACCGAAGAATTGATCCTCACCAGCGATTCGCCAAAAAACTGGAGGCTAAAGCCAATAGGGGTCCCATAGTCATTTAGAGTTGGAAATTCTGAATCGACCCTCCATGCATCCGAGTCGCGGATCAAAATTCGATTCTCATCAAGATCCGTCAGTGTAAAGGTACTGGTCGTGATTGTATCCTGCGCAAACCGCCCTCCTGACATCAACGTATCTGTGAACGAAATCTGATATCGAGCACCTTCTCGGATTGCACGAGGATCAATAATCGTATAGCCAATCCGGCTGGAAGTAGATCCCTGGACGCGCGGCAAATGGCCGTTGGTGTTTTCCAGAATTGCCTCTTGGTATCCGGCTACAGGCGCCGTAGGTGCTGCTACAACAACATTGCGCCCGGTCTCAATCGTCCCGTCTGCAAGGCGCCGAATTCTTACGGGCGTCTCCGTCGGAGAGATATTTGCAGAAGCTGCTCCATAGTCATAGGCAGTTACGGCATAGTAGTAGGTGACTCCATTGGTGACCGTTGAATCCACGTAGGAATGCGCCAAACCATTACTCCCCTCGCCGGGACTCACCCGGTCATCTCCCATATAGAAACTAACCCCATTGATAGAGACTGGATGGAATCCCCCGATGCCATCAATCAGATCAAACTGAGCAATGGGTTTGCGGAATGTCAGATTGCCGCGGCCATCCGTAATCTGAAGGGCATCCAAAAAGGCGGGATCCGTTGCTCGATACACTCGATAGCCCTCAAAATCCTTTGAGGGTAGTCCGAGCGAGCGTAAAAAGTCATCATCCGATTCTTCGGATTTCGAATCCCAGTACAGGGTCACACGGCCATCCCCTTCCACCGCCCACACCTCGGGCGTAATGGGGGCCTGTGCAAACTGGTAGTCTTCCTGATATGCATCCAGGGCATTGTCGCGCGCTGCAAGCACTTCCTCCTGGCCAATTCCAAGCTGCACCGAAATCGAGATCCGCTCGGTCTGTCCCGCCTTCAATGGAAACAGCCCACTGGAAACCGTCAAATCATTATCTCCCGGATCCGGCTGCTCTGTATCAAATTCACCCGGAAGCAGATACGTGAAGAACATGAATCGGTCACTTGCACTCCCGATCGCCA
This sequence comes from Rhodothermaceae bacterium, assembly GCA_009838195.1. NCBI lineage: Bacteria > Pseudomonadati > Rhodothermota > Rhodothermia > Rhodothermales > Rhodothermaceae > Rhodothermaceae bacterium. Next base: position 95,717 of record VXSC01000047.1, read on the forward strand.
GAGTATTGGCACCAAAGAGGCGCACATTCGTGATTCCGATCTGATCGGACTCGCTCACATCCGTCACATCAATATTTTTCTCTCCAGGGAAGTTGGTTCCTGCCCCTGAGGTGGGCTGACCATCTCCATCTCCAAAGTCTCCGCTGAATTCAATTCCGTCAAGCCCCGTGTCGTTCTGAAGAAGGATCCAGTCCTGATCATTATCAATCCCATCGGCCCGGCTCTCATCAATCATTTCGTCCGTCCCTTCATCAATTCCTTCATCTATGGCGCCATCTTCATCATTGTCCAGGCCATCCGCGTAGGCTTTTCCAAGGTCTTCTGGACCAAGGTCATAGAGCAGGATCCCTGCCTCCTCGATCAGGTAGCGCCCGTATGGATCGGATGCCGCGGCATTGATCATTTCCTGCGTCACTAGCGGAGATCCGGGCTCACTGAGGTAAGGATAGGCCGAAGACGGCTGAACATGAGAGTCATCATTATCAATGTTGTCTCGAAACGGCAGCCCAACGGTTTCCTGGGTCACATTGATGAGATGAACCACGGGACGACCTCCCACTTGTTGCATGGGGTCACTTCGAGGGTTTGGGGGCCAACGGAGCCATTGATCTGACGAAGCAGCCAAGACCATCTCCTGCGTCACCAGCGGCGCCCCCTGTTCTCCATCATTATCGTTGTCAATGTAGTCTGCATATCCGACCCCCCGCTGGGTCCCAAAGGGCACATGCACCGAGCTTTCATCAATCAGACCATTCCCATTGTCATCAATCCCGTTCGACGGCAGTTCCCCCACTAAAAATGCCTCAGGAACGACTGGGCTGTTGCATTCCCCATTGTTGGCCGGACATTCATCAGAAACAGAGCCATCCCCATCGTTATCAATGCGATCGGTCGCATTGCCCGGGGTTTCGAGTAATGCAATTCCAACCGTACCTGCTGGATCGGTGCCAAAATTCTGATCTCCGATCCCGTCTTCATCGGTCATGAAGGCCACGTCTTCCAACAGATCAAAGAAGATGATATCGTCCCCGCAGTCTCCTGCAACGCAATCTGCCAACCAGATGGCCATCCCCACCTTATCCAGATCCTCTGTGCCATCATTCTTTACACCGTAGATCATAAAGATGATATCATCCACGAGAATCTGGGTCCATGCCATAATCCGGGTTTCAATGACAAGACCAAGCCCGTGACGACTCGGATCCGTCGCATCGGGGGAGTAGGTGCCTCGGTAACGATCATACTGATCATCCCCGGCTTTAAAAAAGAATTCTTGATCCGCGTTGTAAATATCTCGTCCAAAAAACCCATTCCAAGAGCCGCTCCACCCTGGGTCTCCAGGATCCTCGAGCTTATCCGGCCAGAATGGAGGCCAACTGCTGGGTTCATCGCTCTGGGCAATACCATACTCACTTCCTGCAGGATTCACGTACCCGCCAACGGGCTCAAACGTCCAGGAAGCAGACCCGCCCGTATTGTTGCCACGAAAGTCGGATACATCTAGAATCCACACGGTTTCTCCCGCATCCGGGCCATCATTTGCGGTGGTTTCTGCTCCCACCCAGAACTGCGTCAACGCCACATATCGACGATTGGTATTCTTGGGCCATTCGTACCAGAAATCTCCTGGTGTCCCGCTTTGCGCGGTCTGTGTCCAGTTTGTAATGGTCGCCCGGATATTATTTCCATCAATGTCATCCCGGCGCCGCTCAAGTGGATCTACGCGCTCTTTGCTTGGCACATGATTTCGATCGATGACTCCTTGGGCCTGTACCTGGACCCCTCCTAACGCGATCAAACCCACTACGAAAAATCCTCGCATCATCAAAACTGCACCTTTATGCCAGCGTGAATACGCCGAGGTTCCGAGTAGTGGTTGGGACGTGTAAAGTATCCATGGTCCGCCGACTGGATCGGTGCAGAAAACGTCACACCGGGTAGGCCGGTATCCCCGTAGACCGAAAGCGCATTGCGACGATCCAGAAGATTGAATACATGTAAGAATACGCGAGGGCGAACCGGCCCGATCGTGAATTCACGATAAAGATCAAGATCGATCTGATAGGTACTGGGCTGGCGCCGTGCATGGGTTGGAAATTCCGGCTGTACATCCGGTCCAGCCAGCGCCGCCTCTTCAAAACTGGGGGTATATGGGAATCCCGATCCCCAAACCATCAGAGCAGATGCTCCCCAGTTTTGTCCACCTACAAAGATGGATCCGGCAACTTTGTGCCGCTGATCCCAACCCAGCGGTAACAAGGCCAGTCGCGGCTCCTCTTGGTTGCCCGCGGCGAAAAATTCTTCGGTTGGATCCGAATTCGATCCCTCAACTACCTGATAGGTATAGTTTACATCGAAGCCGTAATTGTTTTCGAAGGCACGTGAGAGTGCGAGGGTAAACCCTCGTGTATTCGCGTAGTCACGGTTCGCATAGACCACATAGGTTACGCCCGGCAGCTCTGTTTCGATCAGCCGAGAAGTGGATACCCAGCTCCGTACATCACGATTATAGGCCGTTGCCTTGATGACCACGGTTCCGATGGCCTGTTTCAACCCGACCTCATACATCACCGTACGCTGTGCGTCCAGATCGGGATTTCCAAATGGTCCATACCTTCCGGTTTGGCGGGGGATCTTGTACCCAAAGTTTTCGAAGAGCCGGTTCAGCGTTGGGATCTGCAGGAAATGCCCCCATGAAAAGTGAATGACCCCTTCTTCTGTGACCGGATAGGCAACCCCCAGTCGTGGAGAAAACTGAAGCTTCGGCGTTGATGATGTCCACCAGTAAGCCTGCCGCTCCTCGTGCGTGATTCGATTTCCATCACCTTCCTCATCCTCAGTAATCACCCCGTCCCCATTCGTGTCCCGATACAGGTTAATCTTTTTGAATGGATTGAAAATATTTGGATCTTGGGGATCTGCCGGCACCTCAGCCCGCGCATCAAAATAATCCATACGCAGCCCCGCATTCACGATAAAGCTCTCATACTCAATCTTATCCTGCAGATAGGCGCTGAACGTAATTGGGGATACATCATCAAACCGGCGATAGGCAAAGGACTCGGCCGCAGGGACGGCGGGTTGAAAGGGTTCTATGACCTGTCCGGTTTCGGAGATCGCCGGTACGATGCCATAATCTTCAAACTGCAACTGATCCAGCCGGGCCTCAAATCCAGCCTTGACCAAATGAAACCGGCTTATTTGACTGGTGAAGTCTCCTTTTACGAAATAACTTCGGGTTTTTCGATTAAAGCGGCCAAGGTCCACCCCGCCACGAGCGAACTGATTCCCACCCGCATTTACCTGCTCCCACACCCCAGGAGAGATCTCGACGGAATCCGGGGGAGTGATCGTAAAATCGTTGTATCTGGCATCGGAAATATCAGCAAATCGGTAGCGTTCGGCCTTTTTTTCAAAGGTTGCGATATTGAGCGTATAGAAGGTCTTTGCATTGATCAGATGAGTATACTTTAGCTTCAGATCAATGCCCTGATCGTAGATCTGGGGGACTCCGAACGGGGCCCAGCGATAATACTGATAGCGCCCTCCCAGATCATTCCCCTCTGAATTGGATCCAAGCCCAATCAGGTTCACGAATATGTTATTGCGCAGTTGAATACGCAAGTTGGCCTGCCAGCTCAGCTTTTCCCACGTGTTCATCGGAACCAGTGATGAATCCGCACCCGTTCCGTCAATATTATACAGGTGAGCTCCGTAAAGCCATCCATCGTTGGCAAAGTAACGGGCATTGGCATACAGTGTAACGCGATCCTTCAGGACCGGCCCTTCAATGGACGCATTCAAATTATTGTAGTGGGTGGGAGAAAAGGGAAGGTACGAGTACACATCCACCTGGTCGTATGGGAAGCCCTGGGTTAACTCATCCTGCCGAGTTCCCTTCAGGAGCGCATCTGCATCTCCCTGTTGGACCAAGTATGTCCCTGTATATGCTTCGACAGAACCTCCAAAGCGGTCATTGCGCCCTTCTTTGGTGACGACATTGATGACTCCGCTCATTGCATTGCCATACTCGGCATTGAACGTGCCACTGATGACCTGCAACTCCTGTATTCCCTCATTCTCTAATTGGAGAGCAGTAGATCCATCGTAGGTATCCGTGACTGGCACTCCGTCCACCATCACGATGACCTCACTGCTTCGTCCACCCCGAATATGAAATCCTCCGCGCTCGGTGACACCAGCCTGAACGCTGAGGACCTGTCCTAATTCCTGCACAGGCAGGCGGTCAATCGTTTCAGCGGTAATCCGGGCTTCACTGCTTGTCACATCTTTACGAACTCGGATTGCCTCAGCTCTTACGACAACTTCCTCGCCTTCGATAACCTGCTCCTGCAGAGTAAAATCAACCTCTGTAGTCAGATCTACACTGACCCGCACCCCTTCGCTGCGCTGCGTGGTAAATCCCACAAAAGAGGCTACTAACGTATAGATCCCGGGCCGTACCCCGATGACTACGTATCTCCCTTCTATGTCCGTAACTCCCCCCTGAGTCGTTCCGTCAATGACCACGTTCACTCCTGGTAGCGGCTCCCCATTGCTGCCGTCTAGCACCAATCCCGTGAGCTTGCCAGTGGTCTGAGCCTGGATCGGAAGTACGACCAGAAACAGTGCACCAACCAATAGCCAGGTCCAATACCTGTACCCCATTCTCTTAGGTGGACAGCAATTCCTTTGAGATGTACTCACCATAATGGATCAGGCGATATTCCCGCGGCTTTTCTTTACGAAAAACTCAATTTACAAAATCGCTCTGTCTCTGCAAACATTTTATTCAGAGTGGAAATTGGGTTCACATTGAAAACAGCCCTACTCAACGGATGTATTCATACCGGATGGTTTGTGGATTTCATACGTACAGATTGACCAGAAAAGGGATGCTGGGCATTTCGGAGCTATAGAGAAACAATCGACCACAAAACCTTCCGGAATCTGCGATCAAACCACTGATATACGAATCCCTCGGCCATTTATCGTAGTCTTGTTCATTTACCCTTTTCTACCAACTGAACCACTTTCCCCCACCGTAACTTTTCCATTTCATTCTAATGGACTTCTTTCTAACGTTCAATATCACTGCTACTCACACATTGAGTACTAGGTTAGAAGCTCACCTGTAGAGTTCATTTCCAGCATCCAATTACAGCCGCGCCGCACCACACTGTCGAAACAGCTTGAATCTTCAAACGAGTGAAACCATTGGATTTTGAGCGATTCGATACGTCAGATACTCATGGGATATAGTGCGGATATGAACGAGCGGAAAGGAGTCAGTCATAATCTCCTTGCCTCACCGATGAAGCCAGCCTCTAGACATAATTGAGTTGTAGTAACGCGGTTCTCTGGCAGGTAAGGGAACCATACAAATTGAAAAAAGTACTATATTGAAAGTTTTACTCACGATAGTACTTTCATGAAGATTGCAGAATTTGAACGCCCACACGTTCATCGTATCGTCGAACGGGTATCACGAGTTTCACACACGCGCATCGTCGCCATCACTGGTCCTCGACAGGTTGGTAAAACAACGATTGCCCTTCAAGTACGTCAGAGATTGCTTGAATCAAAAATCCCATGCTGGTACATACCTATGGACGGCATAGATTCCGGTGAGTCTGACTGGTCTGGAATACAGGAGACCAGTAGTAACATACGAACTGGGTCCCCCGCCGATGGACAGGTCCTCGTTGAAATATGGAAGCGAGCCCGCCAGGCTTCTCTGGACTCAGAGCAAGGCTTAGTGTTATTTCTGGACGAAATACAAGTCGTTCCGCGCTGGTCAAACATCATGAAGGGCCTCTGGGATGCAGACCGCAGGAGGGAATATCCTCTACGTGTGGTGATCTTAGGGTCGGCCGCATGGCGGATGCTCATTGGGCGCAATGAGAGCCTTGTTGGTCGTTTTGACTCCATACGGGTGACTCATTGGACATTCCAGGAAATGACACGGGTATTCGGGTTGGCGGTTGATGAATTTATGTTCTTGGGTGGTTACCCCGGTTCCCTCTCCGACAGATCGGGGAGTACAAGACTCGCAGACTGGCGAGATCACGTTGTCGATTCAATTATGGCTCCAATCATTGATCGGGACATCATGGGCCTTTCGCGTATCAGAAAGCCTGCCCTGATGCGCCAATTGATTGATCTGGTACCAAACTATTCCGGGCAGGTCATTTCCTACAGCAAGCTGCTCGGCCAACTCCATGATGCGGGCAACACAACAACGATAGCAAATTATCTAAATCTACTTTCCGACGCAGGTTTAATCATTACTCTCTTCAGATATACGTCAGCCCCACACCTCGGCAGAGCCTCGTCTCCCAAGCTTAATGTACTAAATACGGCACTCATGACAGTTCCATCTGGTTATTCACTCCAGGGTGCCCAGGTCGACCGGTCCTTTTGGGGTCGTGTTGTAGAGAGCGCCGTGGGTGCACATTTATACAATACTCGAGGTACGGTAACCCGAATCCACTTCTGGCGTGATAAGAGTGGTAAGCATGAGGTTGATTTCGTCATCTCGCGTGGCCCTCACCTCGTGGGTGTTGAGGTAAAGAGTGGGAATGTACGGTCACGCCGTGGTCTAGAAGCATTCAAAGATCGCTTTCCCAAAGCCAAAACCATGATTGTGGGTCCAAGCGGCATTCCACTTGATATTTTTTTCTCTCGTACCACCGACGAATGGATTGAGGCACTATGAGTATAATTGTAAAGCGAACCGTCAGCTTAACCGAACCAATAGACAACAGTCACTTTGGGAAAGAAGCCCTGAGATTACGTGATTTTGAGGCTGCCCACGGTTATGTTCTTTTGGGTGAACCAGGGATGGGAAAAAGTACGGAGTTTGATGAGGAAGCTCGCCGAGTTCATGCCGGTACCTCAATCCCTGCACATCAATTTATCAGCCGTAAACCGGAAAATCATCCAAAATGGCGAAAGGGGCCCCTTTTTATTGATGGGCTTGATGAAGTACGTGTCGGGAGCGGGGATCCAAGGGATGCGCTGAACAAAATCATCGAACACCTTGAATCTCTGGGGAAGCCCCAATTTCGTTTATCATGCCGCTCCATCAGTTGGCTGGAACCTGGAGATCGGAAAAGGCTTGCCACAATCTCAGATTCCAAAGAAATACCGGTACTGCTACTAAATCCGCTGACATACGAGGACATTCGGAAGATCGTTTCTGAGCCGAAAGCGAATTCATTTATCCAGCAGGCTCATGATCATAGCATGCAGGCCTTTCTTTTCAATCCTCAGTTACTTGATCTGCTACTGACTTCCGTGGAAGCTGATGGATGGTCCAACAGCCCAAGCAAGACATTTAAGAATGCCTGTAGGACACTTCTACAAGAACAGAACATAGAGTACCGCGACGCTCGCTCATCTAGTCAGCAGCCATCCCACGAGGCAGTTTTAGGCGCAGGTGGTCAGCTTTCAGCACTCATGTTGATTGCAAACAAGGCTGGCTGGTCATACGATTATACTGACGATTCCGAGATTCTCTCTTTGCGAGATGTGGAGACTCAAGACGATGTAACACTACGCGTAGCTTTTGGCTCAGGACTCTTTGAGGGTGGCCTGACATACCGAACTCCAATCCATCGACTCCTGACCGAGTTTTTGGGCGCACGATATCTGCATCAGAAAATCCAGAGTGGCCTGAGTGTTCGGCGTGTCTTTGCTCTTATTATGGGAGATGACGGAGTTCCATTTCCTGACCTCCGTGGACTTACTGCTTGGCTCGCATCCCTCAACCCCCGTGCAAGAGAGACTCTGATTCACACGGATCCCGTTGCCATAGCCTTCAACGGCGACGCGAGTAGCTTCAGCCTTGGGGAACGGCGAGAACTACTCAAAAATCTTGAGCACAGCGTTGATCTCACATCCACTTGGCCCAACGCGGCCGCCCTCGGAGCCTTGGTTGGTAATCAGGGCGCATCTCTCGTCTGGGAATTGACTGGACTGCCCGTACGCTCAGAGAGCAGACAAGTGCTTGTTTATCAACTTCTTCGCGGCATTTCGCAGAGATACTCTGGAGTGGGTGTAGTCACGAGGCTGGGCCCGGAAGCGCAGCTGGAGGTTAGTCGCAAAAACCTGTTGAATATCGTCTACGATCCCAGTTGGCGGGAATATATTCGCTGCGAGGCACTTCGTGCCTTGAACTTGATACTCGTTGAAAAATCCAATCGGGAGATGACCATGGGCAAGCTTCTTTCCGACCTACAGCTAGATCTCTTGCCAGATGAGAAGAATGATCTGAGGGGCACGATATTGGACCTCTTGTATCCGAAAGAACTGCCGCCCCCGGAAGTATGGAATTACCTAATAGACAGAACTGTTGCATACCGACACAACATCTATTTGGAGTTTTGGCATCGCCTCATCGATCGGTCACAAGAAAACCAAATCAGGGAACTGCTTGACTCTCTTTGTGATCATTCTTCCGTGGTAATCCCGAAATTGGCGAATCACAGACTGTCGAGTGTTGTGCCTGGGCTCCTTGCACGAGGGTTGGAACTATTCGGAGATGAACTAGATATTTCAGACTTATATCGCTGGTTCAAGTTGGTCAAATACGACATTCAAACATCTCAACTGGTTTCGATAGACAGTTCGGACCGATCATACAATCGGAATGATGAGGCAAATACAGCGATCCGCAATTGGCTGAGTGAACGCGAGACAATCCGGCGTGCGCTCATTGAGCACGACTTGCTCACGCAGGAATCCAAGATCGCCGGCAGCGGGATGATCGGACTAAAGTTCGTAGGACCAAATGTACCTGCTGGATTTCGTTTGTGGTGTCTTACCCGCGCGGCAGAGCTCTGGAACCCACATCAAATAGCAGCGAAGAGACTCGCATGGTGGTCCATCTCGGTAAAGGGAGGATGGGAAGATCCGTTGCCTGACCACAAAGTGGAGCAGATCGTGTCAAATATACCAGGCTTACGTGAATGGAACCGCAAGCGGCTCAGTAACAAAGACCGACCCGAACAGGATAACACCGAATGGAGCGACAAGCTCGCAAATATACGAGACGCCGACCGGGAAAGGAGGCAAAATGAACTTGAGGCTATACGACAACAAAAATCTGAATTAGCTGCGGGAAATTGCTTACCTCAATTGCTCCACCATCTTGCCTCGATCTACTTCGATGGCCTTGCCACAAAAGGTAAAGATCCTAAGAGTCATTTGGAGTCCCATTTAGAAGGTGATATGAGTCTCGTACGGGCAACGTTGGCAGGATTTCGTAGCATTTTGGATCGGGACGAATTACCTGATCTTGACCAAATTGCACACCTCCACGAAAACAATAAAATGTCATTATTTACGCTGCCATTTCTCGCCGGGATGGAGGAGGAGGAAAATGACAGTATACTTGACAGCCTATCGGAAAGAGCAAGAAGGAGGGCGCTGGGGTTTTACCTTGTTACGGATAGGCCTATCGTTCCGGCTACATCCCGTGGAGAAAATCTTGTAAACCTCTTCACTTATAATGAGAGATACCACCCGCCATGGTACGAAAAGGCTCTTGAACACTATCCAGAGGCTTTAGCTGATTCACTCGTTGCTATTCATAACGCTTGTGTTCGTGCCAAATTACTGCCGAGTAGGTATTTGTATGAGATGGTTGACGACCCGGCATATTTCCGGATCGCACAACTTGCCGTGAAGAGAATGTTCTCGGTTTTTCCAACCAGATGCAATGAGCGACAACTGGAATCACTACGTGTCGTTCTCTGGAGTGCGATTCAGGATCACAGTATGTCCACTGAAGAATTACGCAAGATTGCCCTAAAACGACTGCATCGTAAAAATATGGACATAGCCCAACGAGCCCAGTGGCTTTGTGCAGGAGTATATGCTGCCGGGGATCACTGCCTTGCGCTTCTGGAAGAGTTTCTTTCAGCTGGCCAGGAATCTCGTATACACCGAGTACTCAGTTTCCTTGTACCGGATGGGGGAAAACTTATTCTGCAAAATGTTGAAGATTGGAGTTCCGAAGATATGTCACGGCTCATCCGAGCACTTGGAAAACGGGTGGGGCGCCCCGATTCCCCAGATGGTGCACACTTTCTCAGTAAGGAGGAAATCAGTAGAAACAAATTCGAATCACTCCTTACTCCATGGCTTCAGGAACTTATCAGACGCAGCGACGACAATGCAGGGAAAGCGCTTGCCTCGCTGGCCACCGATCCTAACCTAGCTGCGTGGAAGCGAGAAATTGTGCGGGCTCAGGAGGAACGGAACCAAAATCGCCGCGCAGCCACGCGACCAGATCTCAGCTTGGAACAAGTCCAGAAAGCCCTCCAAGGTGGCCCCCCTGCAAGTGCCGCAGACCTTGCTGCTCTAACAACTGTTGTTCTTGAAAACGAGGCGAAGGATATTCGCAATGGTTCGAGCAATAAATGGCGTCAGTACTGGGATTGGGACCAGAATCCTCGTTGTCCCTCGAAACCAAAACCCGAAAACGATTGCCGCGATGTGCTTTTGTCACATCTGAGACATATTCTCCGAGATTACCAAATCAAGGGAGAATCAGAAGGACAATACGCAGAGGACAAAAGGGCAGATATTCGCATATCGTATGAATCTGATATTGCCATTCCAATTGAAATCAAAAGAAGCCAACACCCTGACATCTGGCGTGGGATTTCTGAGCAACTCGTACCGAAATACACGCGGGACCCACAAGCCGATGGTTACGGGATTTATCTAGTGTTCTGGTTTGGCACCAAATATATTAAAGGAAGTATCCCGAATAACCCGCAAGAATTGAAGAGCCTACTTGAAAAGAAGCTTGATCCGGCTCTCAGGAAAAAAATCCATGTCGTCGTGATTGATGTAAGTCTAAGCGGCCGGTATGCAGAAGAGGATTAATATGCTCTGTAATTGCTCAATCTAGTAAGACGTGAAGGATGAAGTTGATTTCTATGAATCCCGAAGTAGCCATCATCCAACGTTCTTGATTCTGCCCCTCACTGATTTTTTTGTAGCATTAAGAAACTTCTCTGAAATGTAGCCAAACCCATCTTTGCCACTCGGTGGAACAAGTTACTCGTCAAGACACACACTCTTATCTCCGTGAAGTGCCTGGAATTCCATTTGGCCAACCGTACGCTCCCCCATGACCTGTTCCACATCCACGCCAAATGGCCGTCCAAGAAGCTAATGATTCTCTACGGGCCTGACTGTTATGGCCTTCGCCTTTGGAGATGTCGATGTTGGCACAAGCCCGAACTCCGCGCTCCCCCATCACTTGATTTTTCCCTGTTTTTGTTGGAGCCTTAGCCAGTGCTGAGAACCAACGCTTGTAAGACATCCTCATGGATGATCAGCGAATACCTTGAAACCAGCTCCGCATAACGAGCCAAACGGTTTTCCCGCAACTTCTCTTCGCGCAATATTGAGTCTACAATATCACGTGCTTCGATAAACGTTTTCTTTCTGGGTAGGAATTGGGGGCCTACACGGAATCGAATCCAGCCGGTAGAGATTGGATAGGGACCCACCAAAGACCCCTCCTCTGCACTAAAAAGATCTTCAGAAATCTCCCCAAGCATCCCTGCCTCAAAGAGTGCCGGGCCAGAAGGCGAGCTCAACTCACCGACCGCCTGGGCAGCCTCCTGAGAGTCAAAGACCTGCCACGTGAGTTCTATCTGGGCAGGCTGCCGAAACTCCTGAGGAGATGCTGACTCATAGTAGGCGCGAGCTTCGTCTTCGGATATTTCATGATAATCCAGTTGATGCAGATGTTGGACAATGTAGCGATCCATTACGTCTCTCTGCCGCTCCCGATAGGCCAGGGTTAAGCGCAGAGGCGCTGCCTCACGGAGCATGAGTTCACTAGCGATCAAGCCCTGCGTAAACTCGCGTAGATCCGCTTCGCTGCGTACTTGGGCGCGCTGCCGATCCGTCGTAAAGCGGGCATAATCCCGAAATTCTTCGACCGTCCATTGCTCTGGTAGTGCACCAAAATACACGAGTATGCGCGAGTCCAGACCATCTTCCCGAACGGGATTGCCAGGAGTAATCCGCTCAAGCAACTGCGCAACCGTGGGATCTACAAATCTGATCTGGGCATCTTCGACCAATTGCAAAACATAGTTGCGTCGTGCACTTGAACGAGCTTGCCCCAATGCATATGCTTCAAATAGATGGCGTTTTTCCTGAAACTCGGTCTCGGTGATGATCGGTCGTGTGAACCGTTCTTCTACCTTGATAATGAAGTAGCCCTGAGGGGTCCGAACCGGTACAGAAATTTCCCCGATCGGTAGCGTAAATGCTGCATCTTCAAAAGCTAGATCCATCTCATCAAACGTGAATGGTGGCAATAACCCACCTGATTTCTGCAGCTCTGGATCATCAAATACTTCCTGAGCTAGTTCTTCAAAGGACCACCCGTTCAGGAGCAGCTGACGCAGGGAGTCTGCCTCTGCGTATGTTCTCCCATACAGTTGTCGGGCAACGATGGTAGACTGTGCACGTGCATAGAGTTCCCTGATCTGATCCTCATCTACTGTAACAGAGTCCAGGACTCCCTTTTCAATGAAGAGGTCGAGTAGGACCCGCCTTTCTACTCTCTCCAGGTATGTCTGGTAGTGCACTTCCTCTTCAATTCCGTCCTGACGAGCCTCAAACACTGCCAAGCGGGTAGCAGCCATATCTTTGACAAATGCACTCCGCCGCCGCGGGGTATCCTGAACACCAGTGGATAGCAACCATGCGCGATAGCTTTCAATAAACTCACTGGCGGAAACATTCAGGTTTTCCGCAGTTGCTACAAGACTCTCTTGCTCCCCCTGACAACCAACGAGCACAAACAGAATCCCGATGAAAAATCTCGGTTCTAATCTCATTCGCCGTATCAACTGATTGAACATGAGTCAGGGTAATTCTGACATTGTGGTAAGGGATTTTTCAAAGTCTTCTTGTAAGAGCATACCTATTCTACTAATCCTTTAGTGTTAAAGCCTCAAGTTGAAGCTTTGCCTGTGGCTGTCAATCAATATTTTGGCAATCGACTTCGAGATTTGTCGGGGACCAAGTGAGCAACTTTGCCTTCTTCCAAGAGCAAAGAAATTACCTATTTGAATCGATCAGATATTCTCTTGTGTCCCAAGATTTTCAACAATTCTTTACTTGACAGTAGACCACCCATTAGGAGATTAAGGACTCTCAACACGATCGGCTCTTGCCGTGACTCTTGCCTCGACTCTTGCCGTGATTCTGGCTGCGACTCTGGCTGCGACTCTGGCCTCGACTCTGGCTGCGAACGGCGCCGGGTTACCTGACGCTGCAGACCGCCATCGGCGACGCGGCGCATCTGTCTTGAAAGATCTCTTCGATGGGTGTCTACCGGCTGTGGCACGACGGTGGCTGTGTGGTGGGCGTTCTCGCAGCGGGAGCGCCCACCGGTTTGCTCGACACTCAGTGGGCGATAGGAACTACCGGGGCATTAACCGTTTTCTCAGGCCTCGTTCTGGCGGGTGTTATGTACAAGACGCTCCCCAGCGCAGGTGCAGTTTCATAGCTACATACCCCCGGAAAGCATCACAACGGCCGTGCGGATAGACGAAGGTGTTCCGGCTTCGGTCCAAGCGATGTAAACGGCGTTGCCGTTTCGGGCCATCCGAGGAAAACCGCTGGCCCGTGCCACCGAGGTAGTAGCTACCACCGAAGAGGCATCGGGCCTGCCATCGGGGGATACACGACGGACACGGATCTCGGCTCCGCCGTCGGTTTTCTCGATCCAACTGACTACCGCTGAACCGTCCTGCAATAAAATCGTGTCGAGCCGTCCGAGGGGTAAGCCGTCGTCGATCTGAACGGGAGCACTGAACGACCGCCCTTCGTCGGTGGAAAAGCTGAGCTTGATTCGAAGTGTATCCTGAGCGGCTGTAAACCAGGCAATGGCGACCTGTTCACCGGCCGCTGCTATGGCCGGGCCGTTAACCGGGCATCCCCTGATTTGCCACCCATCCTCGTGCACCGTTTGTGGTGCCGACCAAGCACCGTTCTGCCACCTGACAACCGAAATGTCACGTATCTCTTCGTGTGATCGATCTCTGTAGGCCACAACAATTCCGTTGGACGTACGGGCTGCCGAGGTCTGGCAACACTCACAAATGCGTTCATCAAGTAAGGTTTCGCCATAGAGCGTACCGGCATGATCGAGTATAGCAGCGCGCAGTGTCATCGCTCCCCGCGATCCGTGACCATCATGACCTCCCCCCATATTACGTCCGTCGAGCCAAGCAGCAAAGAGTCGACCATCGCTCGAGGGGAGCATCGACACAAAGCCGTGTTCGGTCTGTGTGCCATCCGTATGAGGAATCACAGGCGGGCTCCACGTTTGGCCACCGTCGAGGGATTGGGTCACGTGAACATCATAGGCATAAGTCGCCTTCGCGCTCTTAACCAAATAGTGCGCTGCCAGTGTACCGCCATCTAGCGAAATCAGCGAAGGAAAGTCGGCCCAGTTAACGAACCAGTCCTCTCCTTGAACAATGGTTTTCGGCTCTGACCATCCGTCGTGTTCCAGTTGTGAGAAACGCAGGACATGCCCTCCTTCCGCGTGAGGTTCCACCCAACTCAGCAGTACTACCCCTTCATTGGTGGTATGCAACGTGGGCGTACTACTTCCAGGACCGGCAGGCGAGGCAACGTCCTGAAACGAAATCGAAGCGCCCGCCGCTGTGTCCAAGGAATGTTGTGTGCTTTCGGACGGCGTGCAGCCGTTGCTGACAACGAGCACTCCAGCAAGCAGGAAGGGTAGAAACCGGATCGATGTCATGGGTACAAATACAGATTTAAGAGCGGTTGGCCCTCCCCAAACCGCCTATTCAGAGTCGGCCGAGAAAATTTGTCGCGCTCTCTATTTCTTCGTGTCCAGCGACAAAATTTCCTACAGTTGCAGGGATCAAATGTTTTGTCGCTGGACATGTTTACGCACCAATTTAGCATGGAGCTTCTGATATTGTGTACGAGATAATAGAATCGTACCGGAATGGATGGCATCACTGGTTAAAAAGGCCTCCGTCTGCAGAAACGACGATTATCATCAATCACTCCTCTCATCCTCGTCCGCCCCAGAGATCCTTGGCGTATTACAGATTGTCAAACCAGTAGCGGTCACGCTGGAACGGATAGCTGGGTAAGGGAACTCGGCGTCGATGCTCTCCAGCAAACAGCCCTCCGAAATCAAGATCCCATCCACTATCATACACAAGGGCAATCGACTCAAGAATCTCACCACTTACCTGCCGCGAAGATTGCTGTATACCGGCTACTAGGGTAGGCGTTGAAGAGATAGCGTTATTCTTGGCGGACTTCGGCCATGCCGATACAACCTCTGAAATAGATCCCGTACCCGGTCCCATCTCAATCAAGAGAGTCACTCCATAATTCGCCAGAATCGGCGCAGAAGTTTTCAATACCTCTACCTCATCAAGATACCCGACGGCTATCTCCGGTAGTTCACCAACACTAACTAATCGATCTGAACGGCCACTCAACATAGATACTTGCAAAGGAGCAAGTGACAGATTGGCAACTGCTGCTTCCAATTTTTCACCTGTAGCCTCTCCATTCTGAGAATGTGATCCCCTGTATTGACCGAATAATTCCGCTAGATGCACCCCGTCTTCCAATTCCAAAGAGCCCGCCGCATACGCAGCTGCAATTTCGCCTGTGCCTGTAGCAAGTACCGTGGCCGGACGAATTCCCGCGCTGCACCAGAGATCCGATAAAGCACATTGAAGGGCAAACATGGCCGAAAACATCCAGGACGGATCCTGGACATCTTCCGAAGTCCCAAACATCAAATTCAACAGTGAATTGCCATGCTCCGCCTGCCAGGCATTATCACATCGATCCAATACTACACGCACGATGGGCTCACTCCGATAGAGTTCCTCTCCCATTCCCACCGGGTACTCACTGTATTCTGCAAATGTAAATGCCAACAGATCGGGAGCCTGCTTGCCTGCGTGGGAGTTTGTAGATTCAGCCAATGTACTGAGTTGATCACGCAAACTAACTGCATCGCGGAATACGAGGCCGGCGCGATGAGAGAAATGATGGCGCCCCGTTCCTGCCGTCCACGCCATATCGGCCAGCAGAGATGCGGAAGCAGAGTCATCTTCCTGCTGCTCTTCATATTCGTCAAGCCACGCCAAATACCGCTTCGCCAATTCACGAAGTGCCGCATCCGATTTTCCAGAAAGTGGCAGCAATCTTGCGTTGCGAGGCCCCAGCATATCCATATCAACAGATTCCCCATTTCGACCTGGCAGGGGTACAGAAACAAATATTTCGGAGCCCGCGGTCATCTGCTGCGCGGAATTCCTGTCAGTCACGGGAAATCCTTCAACCACAACATGCGAATTTGTCCCTGAGACCGCGAATGCACTGACTCCAGCCCGTGGTGGCCGATCAGGAGTATCCGGCCACGAAACGGCCTCAGACGCCACTTGCACCGGCAACTGACCCCAATTTACATGCGGGTTCGGAGTCTTGAAATGTAAATGACGGGGAATGCTTCGCCATTTCATTGAGAGCATCACCTTTATCAGGCCGACTACGCCTGCGGCCGCCTCGAGATGGCCAATATTTGTCTTTGCCGTACCCATGATTAGGGGACGAGTTGCCTCACGCCCTTCCCCGTATACCTCTGCTGCAGCATGCACTTCAATCGGATCACCCAGCGGGGACCCCGTGCCGTGTACTTCAAGATAATCCACCTCGGCAGGTGCCACACCAGCCCGGGCAAGTGCATCCTTAAGCACCCGCACCTGTGCCTGACCATTCGGTACGGTTAGTCCTGCACTGACTCCATTCTGATTTACAGCAGATCCTCGTATCAAGCCCCAAATGGAATCCCCCTCTGACTCCGCATCGCTTTGTCGCTTCAGGACGACCATCCCGCATCCCTCTCCCCTGACGAAGCCATCCGCTTCGGCATCAAACGTCTGGCATTTGCCAATTTTTGACAGCATGCCATATTCTGCCATGAATTCTGCCGTAGAAGTAGAGAGAAGGGCGTGCACGCCTCCGACAAGTGCCAGATCCACTTCTCCCCGCCGCAGTGCCGTAACTGCCTGATGGACCGCTACGAGCGACGATGCACATGTCATATCCACCGGAATGGCAGGCCCCATCAGTCCCAACACGAAAGCAACCCGTCCCAATGCGATACTCCCGGAAGTGCCGAAAAAATGATTGCTCTGCTGATCGTAAACTGTCATCAAATCACGATACTCGCTGCTGCCAATCCCGACATATACACCCGTCAGGCTACTCTTGAGAGTCTCTGGATCGATCCCTGCGTTCTCCAATGCCTGCCAACTAGTCTCCAACAGTATTCTGTGACGCGGATCCATCTTATGTGCATCAATTGGGGTGATTCCAAAAAATTCAGCGTCAAACCGATCCAATTCATCGATAAATCCCCCCCGCTTAAAAAATATGCTCTCTGCAGCGGGATCTCCGACGGCACCAGCCCAATGCCCCCCATCACGCCTTCCATCGGTCACGGCGTCAACGCCTCCTTCGAGCAAATGCCAAAATGCTGCAAGGTCGGAGGCGCCGGGTAACCGACATGCCATACCCACAACGGCAACATGATCTTCCTGATATTCCAATTCTTCCACCGTAAGCTCCTTCTCCGGTACGATCTTCACATCGGGGACAGTGCTTACCTCTGCTGACTCTTTCACATCGGGGACGGTGCTTATATCTCCCAACTCCTCCACTAAATGCTGAGCAAGGAGAGTAATATTCGGATAGTCAAACACGGCCGTATTTGAAACCATACATTCACCTTCCAACGCACGATTCAGTCGATTCTGCAACTCTACGACCATGAGCGAGTCCATTCCCAAATCAAAAAACCCTATCGTAGGCGAAGGCGTATCGGACAGGTGCAGGACGGCTTGCAATTCTCCCTGTAAGAATGAAATGAGTTCTCTTTCCCGATCTGCGGCCGATGTCCGCTGAAGTAAGGCAATCAGATTATCCGCCTGCGCAGGTGCTTTGTCTTCTTTTTCCGGCGTAACCTTCAACAGATCTTCCAAGAATGCTGGACGGTCCTCAATTGCATCTTTAAAGATTGCCCAGTCCATCGCCATGACCACCGAATGCATGACATCCTGACGAACTGCTTTGTCAAGTGCTCGAATCCCCTGCTGCGGAGTAAACCAGCGCCCTCCAAGGGCCGAACGTCGTTCTTCAATTCGCTCCTTCTGCTCTGCAGCTTCGCCAATCTCCGACCATGCCCCCCAGGCAATTGACTGCCCCGGCAGTCCAATTGACTGACGGTGCGCCGCTAACTGATCCAAGAACGCATTAGCGGAGGCGTGATTTGACTGCCCCGGATTACCAAGAACACCCACGCGACTTGAAAAGAGCATAAAGAAATCCAGGTCCTGTTCCATGGTCGCACGGTGCAAATGCCATGCTCCCAAGATCTTGGGCCACAATACACGTTCAAATCTATCCCAGTTCTGGTTACCGAGTGCACCATCCGAGAGTACCCCTACACTATGAATGACACCGGCAATCGGCGGAGCTTCCTTCTCCAGCGTCAGCATCATATTGTCAATTGCCTCCGTGTCAGTCACATCGGCTATTTCCACTCGTACGGTTACACCGCGGCTGCGAAGCCGGTCAATCACTTCCTGTGCATCCTCGTCCGGTGGACGCCGTCCATTCAGTGCAATCGTACCAGCTCCGTGCTCTGCCAGCCAGTTAGCAACAGCACACCCGATACCTCCAAGCCCCCCGGTCACCAAGTAAGTGCCATCTGACCGTAGTGGCCCGCGGGCAAGAGGAGCACTGGACACTACAATTTTGCCTACGTGGCGCGCCAACTGCATGAACCGCAACGCAGATCCTGCTTCGGCCAGCGGCCACCTGGAGTGAGTTATCGGTCGAAGTTCTCCCGAAGGGAGTCGTTTCAATATATCTCGCAGGACCCTGCCTACCCACGCCGGATCCGTTTTCTTCAGTACGTCTAATTCCAGGATTTCATACGCCACATCCGGACGCAGCTGTGCCATTTCCTCTTTGCTGAGGATGTCCCGCCGAGCCAGTTCCACGAATCGCCCACCTTCCGCGAGGCAGGATAGACTCGCATCAATGAAGCCCTCACTGGTAAGACTGTTGAGCACTATATGTATTCCAGCACCACTAGTGGCTTCCAGGATTTGCTCCCCAAAATCGGTTTCGCGACTGTTGAATACATGCTTCACCCCCAATGATCGGAGATAGTCCTGCTTTGGAGGGCTTGCCGTTGCAAATACTTCCGCACCAGCCGCCTGCGCCATCTGAATGGCAGCTAGCCCCACTCCACCGGCACCGGCGTGAATCAGCACACGATCTTCCGGCTCCAGGCCGGAAAACTCATACGATAATGCGGCAGATACGAACGCACTGGGTAGAGTAGCTAATTCCGCCGAAGAAAATCCCGGTGGTGCCGGTGCTGCCAATTCCTCCCGAGTGATCATCTCTGACGCGAATGCGCCAAAACCGAGCCCCACTACGCGGTCCCCCACTGCAAGGGTAGACACCTCCGACCCTATATCTGTAACGATACCTACCATCTCCCGACCAAGATCACCCTCTTCTATAAACCCGAGAGACCGAAATACATCCCAGAAATTCAGCCCGGATGCTTGCACCGCCACTCGGATTTCTTTGGGCTCCAAAGGTTCAGATGACAGCGTCTTGATTGACGGGCTGTCTAGGATACCACTTGGGTTGGGGACAAGTCCCCACGCCGAATCCTCAGGCAGGTGAAGCCGTCGTGTTTCCGCACTCGCTCTTACGAGACGCGCTGCTTGGCGGGATCCCCAACGATACGCGATATGATTTTCGATATCAGGAGATAGCAATTCCTGAGCCAATTCTGAGACAGGTACGCTCTCCCCAGAATCCAGATCAATCATTCGGGGCTGCATATGTGTCACTTCCCGGGATACGGCTTTCCCGAAGCCCCACAGTGGTGCACCGGCCAACTGCGCAGTACGTTCTCTTTCCAGCACTTGTACTCCCTGGGTGATAAACCAGATACCGTTTTTTACTGGCAGATTTGAATCGAGTACCGCCTGCGTCAGTGCCAGTGCGCTTGCCGTCACCCGCTGTACATCTTCTGCCATTTCACTTGTCGTGGCATCTGCGCCATGGCCATCAAGTGCGAGTAGATGAACCACGCCACAAAGCGGGACATCCTTGGGAATATTCTCCAGTAATGAGCACCACGACTCCCGCAGATCCATGTCCACCGTCCTCGAAATGATCCCCTCTTTGCTATCTCCAGAATCGGCATCCGCCTGTTCCGAATGGGCCAATATCACTGTCTGCTGGTGGTTGGCTAATTCTGTCGCCAATGACTCGGCCACTCCACCGTCATCGGCCGCTAGCATCCAGAAACCGGGAGGTTCTGCCACTTCCGCGGGACCCTGGACTACGATAACTCCCTTGTCCGGTATAGCCGTCTGATCGGATTCATCAAGACCCAGAATCTCAACTTCACCATATCCAGTGTCCGCCAGTGCACGCCGCCATACTGCTGGGCTTGCCAGAGCGTGGTGAGGACGATAGTCGTCGGCAAACCTCCACCACCCATCCAACTGCCCAAATGTCAGGTCCATCCAACCGAAACCGCTCATATTTTCCAGTGCGACCAGTTGCCCTGACGGTGCGAGAAGTTGCAGACAATGTGCCAGAGTTTCCTGCAGATACCGTGTGGCATGCAGTACATTGGAAGCAATCAACAGATCATATCCGTGTGGATCAAATCCCTGATCTATCGGATCTTTTTCAATATCCAGCGCACGATAGGTCATGGCCGCCTCTGCACTTTCGAATCTCGCCTTTGCTTCCGCAAAGAAGCCTGCCGAGATATCCGTGTACATATAGTCAAATCGTCCTTCCGGGAGTTCCGGGAGTATAGCCGCAGTGGCGGATCCCGTACCCGCTCCCACCTCAATAATCCGAAGATGCCTATCAGGAGGAAGCTCCGCTATGAGGGTCTGAATAGTCTCCTTCAGTATTCGGTTTGCCGCACGCGCTACGGGCGCCTTGAGATACAGATCTCCAGGAGTAGGATCTCCACTGCTAAACAAAAGCGTAAGTGGATCGGCCTTGCCGTGAAGGACATCCACCAGAGCACCGCTGCACCTGGAAAAAAGTCCAATCTCGGTGACTCCATGGGGATATTTCCTGGCCATTTCTGTGAGAAAGGCATCTATATCTTTCGACATTGCATCCGGTAGAGGATCTCCCGATGCGATCTTGACGACAAAGCGACCGTCCTTTTCCTGGAGAATTCCGGACTTAGCCAGCATTTCCAGTATCCGGCGAAAGAGGCGTGTGTGCTCCTCGATCACCCCTAATTGTTGCTGCAGATCTTCGGCTACGATCGTATCTCCCTTCTCACGTTCCCACCCGAGAGCATCCATTGTCAAAAGAGCTCTCAAGCGTGAGGAGTGCTCCAAGTCCCTGAGCAGAGTAGTCCGCTCTTTAGGTTCCACCCCTTCCTCTGCCAAATATGTTGAGAGTAGTCCCGATTGACTGGCTACCTCACCAGGGGAAGGCAGAAAATCAGCAGGGAGTACTCGCGGTGTGAGCGGTTTAGAGCGCCAGACGACCTCGTAAAGCAATTCGTCAATGCCTTCTATGGCGGCGAGCATGGCTGCCTGCGTTGCACGCTTGACCATGTATCCACTCAATTCCCCGAGTGGAACACCATCCATATCGTAGATTCGTATTGTGCTGCTGATGACTTCGGGGGATCCCTCCGTTTCCAATGATCCGCCACTGACCTGTACATGGCAGAGGATCTGCTCCGGAATCGGTCCGGCCAGAGACAACCGTTCCCATCCAAAGGGGAGATAAGTGATTTCACCCTCTTCTGCGGGATTGCGGGCAGCCGCCACCACCTGAAAACACCCATCCAACAACAGTGGGTGAATTTCATTTGGGTCTTGGGGGAGAGTAAGCGAGATTTCTCCCAGCGCCTCACCAGTGCGGGCCCAGAGTCGCCGAAGCGTACGGAAAGACGGTCCCAGATCAATTTTCGTTCGTGCCCTGGCTTGATAGTAGGATGCCACATCAATCGGTGACATATCTGCCCTGATATGTTCTGGGTCAATTCTCGCAAACGATTCGAGGGTGCGACCCGCCGCCCTCAGTGGAATATGACCTTGTACATGCAGCGTCCATTCCTCTTCATTTTCCCCCTTGCTGAATATTTGAATCTGACGTGAATCCAGGGATTCGGGAGGATCAATTATGATGTGCACTTTCCTCCCCTTCTCATCATCAGACTCGCTCGCAGAAAAAACGAGTGGACTATGAAATTGCACTCTTTCTATCACCGCAGTTCCATACTCTATTTGGGATGCCACAATTGCCATGGCTCCATAGAGAGCACCGGGGGCAATGACCCGACCGAATACTCGGTGATCACTCATCCAATCTGGATCCGACGCGAACAGCTCGGTTTCGAATGTAATTTCACCGCGAACAGATTCATGCCGAACCCCCAGTAGAGCATGGCCGGCAGCAGCACGGTGATGTTTGGCAGTTTCGATCCAGTATCGGTTCTTCTGGAACGGATAGTTCGGCAGTGGTATGCGATGGCGTGCTTCCGCGGTAAAGAGACCCGGGAAGTCAACGGGGAGCCCCATGCGATATACCTCTGCCACGGTTTGCATGATACCCCATCCAGGACTGTCATCTAGATGCAGGCTGGGGACGGCTTTCGGTGCTGCGACCGATGCCGGCCAAGCAGCCTGACACATATTTGTTAATACCGGCCGCGGACCAATCTCTATAATGGTGTCCACATCATGCTCCGCTACCGCTTTGATTCCTTCGGCGAAGTTCACGGCATGGCGGGCATGTTGTCTCCAATAACTACCATCCAATTTTTTGTCTGCTTCCACGGGCCGGCCGGTCAGGTTGCTCACCAGGGCCAGAGTGGGTGGATGGATGTCAATTTCCTTTAGCGACTCCTCTAGGGCATCCAGAGCCGGCTCGACTAGAGCACTGTGAAAGGCTTTACTCGTATTCAGTCGCACGGCCCGGATTCCTTCCGATGTAAAATATTCTGAGATCTGATCTACATCTTCAGCGGTCCCGCTCACTACTCGGTGCGTACCATTATCCCCCGAGATGCACAGTCCAGGACCTTCAGAAGTTTCATTTACACTTTGAATCGCGGACTCGATTTGGGGAGTCGGAGCAAAGATCGCCACCATGGCCCCCGGTGCAGTAGCGGAGAGTATATCGCCGCGGGCAATGGCGAATCGCATTCCATCTTCCAGACTGAACACTCCTGCTGCCTGTGCGGCAGCAATCTCTCCAACACTGTGACCGATCACAATATGGGGTGTGATTCCCAAGCTAGCCCAGAGTGCTGTCAGTGAACACTCCAGCGCATAGAGCGCAGGTTGCTCCCACGCGGTGTCACTCATGTCGCCTTCAACACGGCCGAACATCACATCCAGTAGAGATACTCCCCGGATTTTTTGGAAAACCTGCTCACACCGATCCAATACAGCTTTCGCCACCGGCTCGCATTCATACAGGGACTGCCCCATACCTGTCCATTGACTTCCCTGTCCGGTGTAAACAAACGCTATCCGCGTGGCAGCGGTAGGTTTTTCGATTGGATCTCTTTTTGACAGTTCACTAAGCTTCTCCCTTAGCATATCCAGATTCTGAAAGAGAACGACTTCTCGCCAGTCAAAGTGGGTTCGTCCAATGCTGGCGGTCCATGCCATGTCCGCGAGCGATCCATCATCCATCTCTGCGGCATATTCGTCAATCCAGCGAAGATATCGTGTCGCCAGATCCCTTAATGCGGGTTCCGATTTGGCGGACAATGGGAGCATGCGCACCGTACGGGAGCACTGTACCTGCTCTGGCACACTCAAATGCTGCAGTGGATCCGGCAGAGTGACACTCACGCTTGTCGGCGGCCCCGCCATCTTATTTTGATCTTCGGCGCGGTGTTCTTCGACGACGACATGAGCGTTCGTCCCAGAGATCCCAAAACAGTTCACACCTACACAGCGCAGCTGACTATCAATGGACGGGAACTCCATCATGGAGGATGTCACCTGCAGGGAATGCCGCTCCCAGTCAAGGCTGGGATTTGGGTTTTCAAAATGCAGGTGCTTCGGGATTGTGCCATGGCGCAACACCAGAGCTGCCTTGATCAATCCGGCAATTCCAGCGGCCGACTCGAGATGCCCCATGTTCGTCTTAACGGAGCCAATAAGCAGCGGATGTTCCGAAGGACGTCCCTCGCCGTAGACAGCTGTCACGGCATCGAGTTCAACGGGATCGCCCACCGCCGTTCCTGTACCGTGTGCTTCTATATACCCTACCGCCGAGGGATGAAGCCCACCTCGAACCAATGCCGTTTCCATTACACTTTCCAGAGCGGGCGTGTGCGGGACCGTCAGACCGACACCGGTTCCACCGTGGTTCACGGCCGAACCGCGAATGACAGCCCAGATGCGATCTCCGTCTCTTTTGGCATCACTCAACCGCTTAAGAATTACTACACCACACCCCTCTCCTCGCACATATCCATTTGCAGACGCATCAAACGTCTTGCATTTTCCGTCCGGAGAAAGCATCATTGCATCGGAGCGAAGCGCAAAGATTTGTCCATTCAGAATTGCCTGGACCCCTCCGACAATGGCCAGATCGGCATAACCATACTGCAAGTCCGATACTGCATCATGCACGGCGACTAAAGATGATGCACACGCAGCATCCACCGCCTTGGAAGGGCCTCTAAGGCCCAGGAAAAATGAGACGCGACCACTGGTGCCGTTCAGATTGGTACCGCTCAGAGAATAGAGGCAAGCGGCTGCTCCAGACGGTTTTTGAGAGCCCACCACGAGCATCCTGTATTCGTCATTGCTGATTCCCGTGTAGACTCCCGTGAGGCTCTTATCCAGAGAAAGTGGGTCAATTCCGGCATCCTCCAGTGCATGCCAGCTGGTTTCCAGTATCATACGATGTTGGGGATCCAACCACTCGGCCTCTACCGGTGAAATGCGGAAGAAAGTTGGATCAAACTGATCAATCTCATCCACATAAGCCCAAAATCGACAAGCATCTCCGGGATTCTGAACCTGAGAAAACAGCTCATCAACTCGCCGGACACCCGAGCCGGGCGATACCTCTTTGACGGCATTCTTGCCGGATACCAATAGATCCCAGAATGCTGGGATATTCGGTGCCTCGGGAAAGCGGCATGCCATACCGACAATTGCAATACCTGTCTGATCCATATCGGTCTTCGGGTTCGAATAGCTCATATTCGAGAATTCAAAAGTTAAATTGACGCACGGAAATTCTGCAATACCCTACCCCTCCAAATATAACGCCCCCAGAGGCAAAATGAAGCACTGGAGGATTAAGATAGAGCCGTGCAAAGGTGTGTGAATATCTTCTTACACAGCGTAGCCCGCATTGCCAGAGTTTCGACCATACATTCGATGATCCGCCTTACCTGCAATTGGATCACAACACGCTTGGGGCAGGCGGCCTTAACCATACCTCGAATCGGGTCTGCCATGTCAACCGTGTAACCGGACCGAGAGCAGGCGCTAGCATAACGGATGCTCTATCGTATACCACCCCTGCCGTTGTTACACGGTAACCGATTTCGCTTCCTCAAAATGTTGAACTGCTCTCTCAAACTTGTCACGGCAACCAGGATTACAAAACCCGACAACATGGCCATCAAATTCGGTGAGTGAATCGGCTTGTACCGGTTCGCCGGACCAAGGACATATCTCGTTAATGCAATCGGCCATATCAAGTGATTCCATTGTGCGTTTCCTTATTCTCGTGTCGCAACTCTGCCCGTGAGCTCCCTGTCCCGAATCTGTCATGTCGTTTTCCCTTGTACCGTTGTGTCCTGTGTTGGTCTATGTGCAGCACAGACGAATTTCCTGATACTCGATCCCATCTGGGATCCTTGCCAATATCTCGCAGATACTTACCACCTCAGCTCATGAGGTTGTGCGCTTTTAGAAACTCAACGACCGCCTCTGCACATTTTTCTGGCTGTTCGAGCTGGAGTAAATGTGTTGACTCAGGCAAAAAATCGTAATCTATTTTTACTACGTAACCCAGATCGAAGGTTGGCAAATAAGAGTAAGGTAATGTGGGATCAGCTCCTAGAACTTTCACCGGGCAACGGATGTGCTCAAAGTCCACGAGTACGGCAAAATTCCCCGAGAACTCCATGATCCGCGCCTCGTATTTGGGAGGACAACACAATTCATATCCCTTGTCATCCTTGGATTCACGCAACGTAGTTTCTGCCAGGAGTTCGTAAACCCCTGGAACAACCCGCTGAAAACTCGGAAGGTAAGGAAGAATCTCCGCCAAGCTGTCCTTGGTGGCGAATTTGTTTGTGCGCATCCGGGTCAACTCGGAAAGGCGATTTGCAGCTGCTTCAAACTCTGCATATCCCCTTCCGCCCTTGCACAATGGAGGATCGTAAAGGACGAGCGCCGAAAATAAATCCGGTTTGCAAAAGGGCTGTAACGCTGCAAGGGCCGAAACCGAATGAAAAATCCCCACACTCGGCTTGGTGCCATAGTGACGATCAATCGCGCTTATGATAGGATCAAAATCCTGCGCAAATGACGGCAGGGTATGGTTTTTAAAATCCCCAACAGGATTCCAGCCGTGATTCCTGAGATCAAATACGATGACATCAAAGTCATCAAGAAACAGCGACCAGAAGGGAAAATAGAGGTCAATCGCGAGACCATTCCCGTGGCTTAAAATCAAGCGCGGACCCTCTGGATTCCCGTGACGCCGAATCACCACTGAGGCACCGTCATGCATAGGTACCTCATTAACTGCGTTAGGCTTGGGCACTACCCAAACCTTGCTGTCGCCCGCACCTTTAGATCCCTGCTCCGACACCATTCCCGAAAAATGATCAAGAAACGTAGACGGAGGAGCGTATGCAGCTTCTATTACACGAGCCGCAAAACTCCTCCGCCAAAAATACAGCAACTACGTGACTGGGTGCGAACAGTGCACTACTCGCGCCTGTACCCAAACCAGCAAAACGAAAAACAGTCGCAGGCACGACCAAGCGATCCCGCGTACGCTCTAATGGTGGAATCTACACCAAACAAGGCGTAGCGGAACGACGCTCAAGGGTACCTACAGGGCGGCATCAATGAAATCAATAGCCGCCTGTAAACTCTTGAGATTTGCTACGTCTTCGGGCGTGATATCCACCCCGAATTCATTAATCACTGCCTTACAAAAGGCAAGTGCATCTACGGAGTTAACCCCAAGGTCCGAAAGCGTGGAATTTAATGCTCCGGGATCACTTATACGAAGCTGCTTCTCTAAAAGAGATCTGAAACGTTGTTCAACTGTAGCCATTTTTAATTCTATTTTGTTTATGGTTCACCCCTGTCACCGTTAACCGGGCAACCGAATATACAAAAAATTCTCTAATTGGAAAGAGTTCAATACACCTACATTTGCTCTCCCATAGATGGAGTGGGGACTGCGCAGAGAACAATTATCTTCTGGATCCGCAAGATCTACAATGAGACGGCTGATGCAAATCCTGTACAGGTAAGCTGTACCCGGGGTGGGACTCGAACCCACACAGCCGCAATGGCCAACGGATTTTGAGTCCGTCGCGTCTACCAATTCCGCCACCCGGGCATCCGTGGCTTCTACTGCCCCTCGCCTACACGGATCCTATTCTGAAGTATAATGGGTATGGAATCGCAGAATCGCGTCGATACCCTCTGCAAACCGGTCAAGCCCAAAATGCTCGTTCGGGGAATGGATCGCATCCGAATCCAACCCAAACCCCATCAGCACGCTGTCTAATCCCAATAGATGCTTGAAATCAGCCACAACCGGGATACTTCCTCCAATACGCGTGAAATAAGGTGCGCGGGCATATACCTCCTCAAGGGCCCGTGATGCAGCGGCCATCGCATCACTTTGCCGATCAATCAATACAGGCTGAGCGCCATGGACCATCCGAAACTCCAACTGGATGGATTCGGGAACTCTCTCCTGTAACCAAGCCTCCATCAACTCAGCAATCTCATTCGGATCCTGATCTGGCACCAACCGCATGGAAATCTTTGCACTGGCCCTTGAAGGAAGGACCGTTTTGGCACCATCTCCGATATAGCCACCCCAGATGCCATTGCAATCAAGGGTTGGACGCGAAGTAGAGGCCTCCAAAACGGAATAATCCGACTCCGTTCGTGATGTATGGACTCCGACTTCCTGGGCCCAGGCCAATGCATCAAATGGCAAAGCTGACATGGCACGACGCTCATCATCGGAAAGTGGCCGTACACGGTCATAAAACCCGTCGATCGTAATCCGGTGGCCTTCATCATGCATCCCTGCAATCAACGCAGCCAGTGCATGAATTGGATTGTGGATCGCCCCTCCGTACGTGCCCGAATGCAGATCGCGATCTGGACCTGTCAACGTAATCTCTACATAGGTCATTCCCCGAAGCCCGTACGTAATGGAGGGAATTCCCGGAGCAAACAAACTTGAATCTGAAATCACCACCACATCTGCCGACAATTCTTCCCTGTGCGATTCGATAAAGCCTGGGAGACTTGCGGAGCCGGATTCTTCTTCCCCTTCAAGAATGAACTTGAGGTTCACCGGAGGTGTACCCGCCGTTTGCATCCAGCACTCCAATGCCTTGAGATGCATAAACATTTGGCCCTTGTCGTCGCAGGCACCGCGCGCATACAAAACTCCTTCCTGAATGACGGGCTCAAAAGGAGGTGAGGTCCAAAGATCTAGCGGATCCGGCGGCTGAACATCGTAATGTCCATACACCAAAACAGTGGGACACGCCGGATCGACCGTAATGCTCCCAACCACAATCGGATGCCCGTTGGTCCGGATCGCCTCAGCATCCTCTACACCCAGACCCTTCAGATGATCTACCAACCAGTCAGCAGTCTGTGTGACCTGATCCGAATAGGCAGGATCCGTACTGATGGAAGGGATGCGAAGCAGGTCAATTAGTTCCGCTACAAAACGATTTTGATTGGCCTGTGAATATGCCAATGCTCTTGTTATCGAACTCATATCAATTAATTATAATTCACTCTCATCACGCCAACGAAGCAGACGCCAAGCCCGGGTTGTGTCTGCACGTGCAAGCAGAAAATTCACGTTACCGTCCCCTCGGAAGACGTCCCCGTTATTCAGGGCAACCGCTAAATTAAAACCTCGCACCGCAACCGCTCTCCTCCCTTCATCATATTCCTGTCTGGTAATAATTTGATTCCACTGTAACTGAACCTCCACGGTGCTTTCGAACAAGCGGCGGGTTGACTCCAGTTCCTGACCGAACCCCCACTCGCGCTCAATCCCCGTGTCAAAATCCGTATAAATGAATACGAAGGAAGAATCAATCAGGGGTTCGTAGAGCGACAGATCCCTCAGTTCATATGCATTGCGGAAGTTGGTGAAGTACCCTTCAATCGTTTTGGGATCACCAAAAAGATCCTCAAACGGATCTCCCTCTCCGATTGCCGGAGCAAACGGATTACAAGCACCAAATAAAAACGACAGCACAATAACTGCCAGAGCAGATATGTATGATTGGTCGGATGCCATGCAACTAGCTGGCGAACTCTGCCTTTAGGTCGCTCCAGGAATCCTCTGTTCCAATACTCTGATCACTCCATCTTGTGAGCATCCATAGTCCATCTGCCTTCTTGGTAATGACCCACACCAGCCTCCCCTGGAGAGTGTCTGCAATCTGCTGACTCCCATGCTTGATGAGCAGCAGATAATGGGCGTCCAGAATGTATTCTGTATCACTGAGCTCGGTCGTAGCGTCCTCCAGACGAAGGAGATTTCCCGAACTTCCCTTTGCAGCCTCTGCAACTGTGACAAAATAGCCATTCTCCTGTGCCTGATCCCAGTGAATCCATTGATCTGGATCGCGTGCATACGCGGCGGCTGTGGGAGTGAACATAAACTCCTCATCCAGCGAGCGGCGGTAATTGGCGGCATTCAACTCCGCAACTGCCGCACGTAAATTATCAACGACAAGGTCGGGAGCGACTGGCTGTAGCCACGTACCCGCTTCGCCAACCGGTGGCTCCGGTGTACGAGCACCAAACACATCACAGGATGCCAGAACCACCAGAGCCATCCATATGCTGCGTGCCATTTTTCTATTCAAGTGGCACAGGGACGGACTCGTATGGGGCCAGAGCCTCCTCAAACGATGCAGCACCTTCAAAAAATGCCACCACTTTGCGGATTACATCATCCACGAGCATGTCCGGACAAGACGCGCCCGAGGTGATCGCAATAGATACCGGCCGATAGGTTGGAAGCCAGTCAACCGTCGTACAGACCTCCATGACCGGATAGTTATAATGATGGATCCGCTTCGCCCCAATCTCGTCAGATCCCCGTATAAAGTAGGTTGGAACAACCGAGCTGCACAACGACACAATCTGGCTGGTATTTGAGGAGTTGTATCCCCCGACAACCAGCGCCAAATCAAGTGGTTGCTCTAGCATAACGCGGGCAGCCTCCTGGTTTTCATGCGTCGCATAACAGAGTGTATCACTGGTATCTACAAAATGTCCTTCTTCCTGATAACGCTCTTCAATGGCGATCCTTAAGATGTCGGTCACTGCCTGCGTCTCCGTCACCAACATTGTCGTCTGATTCACGACGCCAATACGCTCCAGGTCCCGGTCTGGATCAAACCCATCGCTGTAGCAGTCCGCAAATCGCTCATAGAAATACGTGCGATCTTTCTCACCCCGAATCACCTTCCCCAGATCTTCGGCATCGTTCGTATCCCGAATCACAATCACCGGCGCATGCTTGTTCGCATGAGAAAAGGATGCACGCGACTCCTCATGCAACCGCTTGCCGTGAATAATCACGGTATAATCTTTGTCCCCAATCTGAGCACTCCGACGCCAGACTTTTTCTACGAATGGGCAGGTGGTATCGTACGTGCGTACATCAATCCCGAGACTGGTGAGCTCCTCCTTGATCTCCAAAGTGGTTCCAAAGGCGGGAATGACAACAATATCATCTGGTGTCAACGTATCGAAGCTGATTAACTGTTCTCCCATACTTGAGCGCAAAAACTGCATCCCCCGGCGACGAAGATCATTATTCACTTGAGGGTTGTGGATCATCTCCGATAGCATAAAGAGTCGGCGGTCGGGATGGTCCGAGATTGCACGATACGCGATTTCCACGGCATTCTCCACCCCAAAACAAAACCCAAAATTCCGCGCAATCCACACCTTTACCGGCCCAAAGTCCAAGAGCGATGGAGAGAGATCCTTCTTGCGCGGATCTTCAGCCATGCGCGCCGTCTTGATCACCGAGATGACCGGGCTGCGATAAAACTTGGGTATATCAAAACTTCGTGGCATAATTTAACCCAATAATGGGGAGAGTACGCTCCGCCTTCCTTCATGGTTCAACCTACAGCCGCTGGCTAAGCTGCAGACTCATCTCCCGCCTGAAGCTAGGATAACGATTTTCTTCGATTGCCTGACGGGTACTGCGCATCAGCCATGCGTACAGCGCCAGGTTCTGCATCGCAGAAATCTGCAACCCCAGGATCTCATTACACTGAAATAAGTGCCGTACGTATGCCCGTGTAAATGCCTGACTGACATAGGTGTTCAGACCACGGTCCAGGGGAGTGTAATCATTAGCCCATTTACGATTTCGGATATTGATGACCCCCTGCGTTGTAAAGAGCATCCCGTTGCGCCCATTGCGCGTAGGCATGACGCAGTCGAACATATCAACGCCACGACCAATTGCTTCAAGCAGGTTTGCGGGGGTGCCGACCCCCATCAGGTATCTAGGTTTATCTGGTGGCAGAACTTCGCAGCACACACGCACCATTGCGTAGAGGGCCTCAGCTTCTTCCCCGACAGATAACCCTCCGATCGCGTAGCCAGGAAAATCCAACGCTACAAGCTCTTCTGCAGATTCGCGCCGCAAGTCCTCGAACGTGCTTCCCTGAACGATTGCAAAAAGCTGCTGCGGATATCCGTATCGAGACTCGGTATCCTGGAACCGTGTCCGACTCCGTTCAGCCCACGCAGCCGTTCGCCGATTTGCCTTCCGCGCATACGACCGGCTAATGCCCGACGGAGGACACTCATCCAGCACCATCATAATATCGGACCCTAGCGTCCGTTGAAAATCCACGACCGTTTCCGGCGTGAACAGGTGGCTGGATCCATCAATATGACTCTGGAACGTAGCCCCCTCATCCGTGATCTTACAGCGACTGGCCAATGAGTACACCTGGAACCCTCCTGAATCAGTGAGGATCGGCCGGTCCCATGCCATAAACTCATGTAATCCACCGGCTTCGGTGATCCGCTCTGGTCCCGGCCGCAGGTAAAGATGGTAGGTATTTCCAAGAATAATTTGTGCATCCAGATCTTGCTTCAGCTCCCGTGGAGATAAACCTTTCACCGCTCCCAGCGTCCCCACGGGCATGAATACCGGCGTGTGAATCGTGCCACGCTCGGTCACAAGTGTACCCGCACGCGCGTCCTCTGATGTGTGTGAAACTTCAAACTGCATTGACTTCCACGACTTCCGCAAGCCGATTTATTTCAACAAGCAGCCCTGAATGTGCATCTGGGGAAATCCCAATCGCAATGGATTTTCGCTCTCCAAGAATAAGAAGCACGTCCTTTGGAATATGTGCCATGTAGCTCTCTACGCGACAATTCCATTTTCGGTAATACTGCAATGCAGAGACGATCCTGCAATCGGTCAGAGTACTGAGGTCCAGCTCAACGGATCTGCGCCCCTGAGAGACGCTGAGCGATGATTCTGTTAGTGAAGCCCGAACCCTGGGACAGTATCCTAGGAATCCTCCGATGAAGACTAGACCCGCCACTCCCAACTGAATTCCCCAATACCACATGGAAATTCGGGAGCTGTTCTGAATCTCTTCATGCCAGAAACTCCAAGCCATAAACTGCATCACAATCGCCGCAACTACCACACTGGAGATCGTGATCAGATACCAAGCCTCCGCCTGCCTCTCATTCTTTATGCTACGTCGGAAGACATACCCCAAAAGAGAGCGACTCGCACACCACCGTGCTCGGCTGGAATAAACAAGAGGGGATATCACGTCTACTGATCAAGTTGCCGCTGTAACGAATCAAGCGTCGCTGCCCTCCGGTCAAGGCGCGCTTCCAGGGCCAGAAGTTCCTGCCTCCTTGTCTCAAGTGCGGCAAAGCTTTCCGCAATCGCCTGTTCTCGCACCTCAAACGGTGCCTGTTCCATAAACCCCCGCTCTTCAAAATAACGCTTGAAGAGCCAGTTGTGCTTCCCGGCCTCCATGAGTTCTGCAAATCGGAATGCTCCCAGTGACGCCCATTCCGCCATCGCTTCAGCACGTTTTGTCAGCGTGCCAATGCCAATGATGATCTCTTGAAGTGTATCTGCACTGGCCTGAACGGACTCATACAGGTCGGCCTCATTCAAGAGCTGGGCAAATGTGCCACTCCCCGTATCAAGCTTCCCCAAGATAGACTCCACACCCTCGGTTGCCTGTGTAGCAAGCATGACCAGCGCCTCCGCATCATTTCCAAGATTTTCCATGAGTCGCTCGGTTTCCTGTGCGGTGGCGACCATGCTGTTATACAACTCAGGATCGTAGATAAGCTTGCCCAAGGTGCCTTCTCCCGCCCGGATATCATCAACAATAATCTCGAAGGAGGTCGCGGACTGTTCAAACCGTTGTACCGACGCGAGGGCCTTGTCGGTGATTTCGAAGAGGTCGAAGGGGTCAATCCCCACAATCAGATCATTATTCTCCAACGGGGCGGGTTCACTCCCCGAGATGGGGGGATTTACCAGCACCACGATCATACTGCCGAGAAGTCCCTGAGTCTTGATCTGGGCCTGGGTATCCTGATGCAGAATTGAGCGGGCTCTCGTTCGGATTCCCATGGTCACTTCAATCATCCCCTCCGGTCCACTGGGGAGGGTGACGCTTTGAACTGCTCCGATACTCACTCCCTGGAACTGTACGTCTGCTCCCGGGCTGAGACCGGCTACGGAATTAAACTGTGACCGGACCAGAAACCGATCACTGAAGAGTAACGTCTGGCTACCGACAACAAAAAGAATGGCCACCAGAAGCCCTAAACAAATAACTACAACAAGACCGACACGGATTCTGGTGGACATCGCTAGACAGGTTGGCCTGATTGGAAAGCCAATTGGCCCTCAATGTTGCATTGAAGTGCACGACGAGAATGCCCATTGGAGCTGCAAAGCAGCACAGAATTATATCTGCAGCAACTCATGAATCCTGTATCCATCATCCGAAAAATTCACGCAATTGTGGGTGCTGGCTTGCACGCAATTCATCAAGTGTGCCTTCGGCCAGCGTTTTTCCCTGGTAGAGAAACGCAGCATGATCTGCAATGATTTCGGCGCACAAAAGATCATGGGTGATGGCAACAGTGGTAATGCCGCGTTCTGCTTTCAACCGCATGATCAGATTGGATACAGTTCGAACGCTCACAGGATCCAATCCAGTCGTAGGCTCATCACACAACAAGATATCGGGACTTAATATGATCGCACGGGCAAGTGCAATCCGCTTTTTTTGTCCACCTGACAGTTCGGCAGGATACTGCGTGGCTGCATGCGGAAGGTTGACCCACGCGATGGCCTCCTGGATCTGTTCGGTACGCTCCGAGACGGACATCGTACTATGCCGACGCAGTACAAAATCTAGGTTCTCTGCCACCGTCATCGAATCGAACAGTGCTCCTCCCTGGAATAAGTATCCGATCCGGAGCCGCAGTGCGTTGAGACTGGACTGGTCCAATTGATCCACCTGATGTCCCTGAACCCATACTTCTCCCGAATCTGGTTCCATCAACCCAACCATATGCTTTAGCAAGACACTCTTTCCCGTACCGGATCCTCCCATAACTGCGAATGTGCTGCCCCGCCGAATGCAAACCGACACGCCCCGCAAAATTTTGCGTTCTCCAAATGCCTTATGAAGATTCTTGATCTCGATCTCGTATCCGTCCGAAAATTTCGAGATGTTTCCAGATTGATCGACGGTATGCTTCATAGTCAGGTCCCTGGCCTATCAGCCTCCAAAAAGAATCAGTGAAAGACGGACCATCATGACATCCGCTAAAAGAACAAGCAGTGACCCGATTACGACTGCACGCATTGCAGCCTGCCCTACTTCGCGTGTCCCGCCTCGAACATGATATCCCGAATAACAACCAACGATGGAGACTAAAAACCCAAAGACACTAGTTTTCGCGGTTGAGAAAAGCACATCCGACATACGAAGACTCGAAAAAGCCTGATCAATAAACAGGCGATAATCCAGATCGCTTGACAAGAGCGACTCTGCATATCCACCTAAAAGCGCGACAATATCACAGGCAATGGTCAAAAGCGGAAACATCACCACACATGCAAGAACACGGGTAATGACAAGATATTTGAAGGGTTGTAAGGCAGAGACCTCCAACGCGTCAATCTGCTCCGTGACACGCATGGACCCCAGTTCTGCAGCGATTCCCGCCCCCAATCGCCCGGCCAGCACCAACGAGGTAATGACCGGACCAATCTCTTTGACCACCGACAGTGCCAACATACTCGGCAGTACCGCTTCCGCACCGAACCGTGCGAGGGTGCCGCGACTTTGCATGGACAACACAATCCCGATAGAGCAGCCTGTGACCAAAACGAGAACGAGGCTTTTCGATCCGGTCTCATCCATTTGCCGGATCAGCTCCCGTCCCTCAAACGGACGCTGAAACAGCTGCCGGAACACCATCCCGGAAAAGGTTGCAATTGCGCCCACTTCTGCAAGTATTTTCTTCACTTCACGCATCACCAGGTATACTGATACAACAAGCTAAGCCCCATCGCTCCCGCCTCCCCACGCATACGGGCGACAAGCCATGGGTATAGTGCATATTCAATTACCAATTCCCTGTTGGTTTCAACGGAGCTATTGGAGGCGGTCGGTTCCTCTGTGATCGGCCATTTGACAGAAGCAAACAGTTTGCGAGACACATACTTCCCGGCTGTGAGCGTCACTGCGCCTCCCGTTTCCGGGTTGATCTGCACCACATCCAATCCGAGCCCTGCTCCCGCTGCTCCCGCAATCAGACTGGATAACTGCTGAAGCGCGAGATCACTGCCACTCTGAAGTGCTCCCCCTCCACCCAGCTGAAATGCATCCGCCGCCGGTCGCCCCGTTGCCATGTAAGAGATCATATCTGCACGGTCAAGCTGCACCGGCTCGCTCCGCAACTCCAGCGCCAGCGACTCCGGCTCCTGTAAGAGTCCAGATGCATCCAGCAGGATCGTCACCGGCGTATCCTGCCCACTCCGGCTTGGAATATCCAGTGCTGCCTGAAGATCGAAGAATGGGTTGGTGGCAGCGCCTGCAAATGTCACCCGACCTTGCCGGATATCAAAGCGCCGCCCAAACTGTCGCAAATAACTGAGTTCAGGCACAATACTTACGGTTCCATGAAGCTCCTGATCCGCGTATGGCTCTTTACTCAAGGCGACCGACCCACTCAGTAATACAGTCATTTCGGGGTTCTGTAAACTGTGTAATCGCACGGTCCCGGGAATACCAACCGATAAATCCATTGCCAGTGCGTCTACGAGTGAATAGGTCGTGGTATCCCACGCACTCGCCCGGATGTTAAAATACTGCTCCAGCATTTGAAGATCCGTTTCGGTAAAATTAATCATCCCGCCTTCTAGTGTCACTGGCACATCCTGAGGCCGAATGACGGCGCTGGTCATCTCAATATGCCCCGTCAGATCCGGGCTCCGCACCGTTCTTCGCAACGCCACCGAGCCGCTGACATCCGCCACATAAGGAGCGGTATTCACTACCCGGAAGTCCTCCAGATTCATGGCTAAGTCCACCCCTCCCCGATTGGACACTCCCAGCGTCACATGCCCCCTTCCTTCCGCAGTACCGCGACCACTGAAGGCATACAGGTTTTCGACATATATAGTATCCTGTCGCAGCACTGCATCCAACTGAACCTCCGATGGAGAAATCCCGAGTTGTGGCAACCGGACAAACCCCTGCGTTAGATCAAGCTCCCCACGAAGATTGGGCGAACTCAATGAGCCTGTGACCCCAATTTCTGCCGTCAATTTTCCTCTCAGATTGCTGATTTCGTCCTGTGGCAAAAAGGGACTGACCCATGCAAGATTAAACTTGTCTGCCTGTAATGTCAGGGAGGCATCGGGAAAAGAAATTTCATCGTCCTTTTTTAACCTCAGATCAAGTGGCAGAAGGCCTGACACAGAGAGCGTACTCTCATCGACGTGAACAAATCCCGCTTCTATATCCAGTCCACTCTCCTGGTAGTCAATCCGGGCAGCTACGCTCCCAACCTGCTCAGTCTCTGACTCCACCATCAGATTCACCGAGCCTGTCAACTGCGGCGCGGTTGCAGGCCCATGAAAGAATAGGTCTGCATTTGCAATTCCTCCAAGACCTGGTAATCCCAGGATATCGGTAAACGGAGCGAGTTGAACATTATAGAGGTTCAGTCCCAATCGCTGCTCCCCGTCCGGATTCAGGATGCCATCCAGGGTAATCTCCTGGTCCTGACTTCCCAGGACGAAGTAGCGAACTCTGATCCCGTCATCAGCCAAAATTTCTGTCGGCACTCCAAGATGCCACTCCGCTTCATCCAGGTATAGATCTAGTTGGCGAAGCGTTCCCTGCCTGGCGGCTAGATCCGCCTCCCCTTCCAGGCGTAGAGATCGGCGATCATCAACTTCCAACCGTGCCTCATATTGAATCTTGCCCTGCTGCTCTTCAAGCCGCAGCCATGTCCGCCGGGCAGAGACTGTTGGGATGGACAGCCTCTCCAAAACCACTTCCGCTCTGCTGAGCCGAGGCTTCAAATCATCCAAGGTCCCTTCTGCGTAACCCGATGCCTGAAACAGACGCATTGTCCGCCAAGTCAGAGGATCGGTCGTGACCCCGGCCGCCCACCGCAGTGAGTCATCCCGGTAGGCCAACTCTCCCCACAAGGTATCCGTCCCGCCACCGGTAACCGGCTGCGCTCCGGTCCACGCTGAAAGTAACGCTGGATTCGTGATTGCTCCATCGAATCTCAGTGAATCAGACGATTCTCCAAAGAGAGAAATACCCCCCTGTGCACGGAGTTGGCCGGCATTGCTAGACAGATCGAACTCGCTTAACTGCAACACTCCATCGTCTAGAGTCCCTGCCACTCTGAACCGATCCAACTGCACGTCACCAATTCTCGTGCTGTCGGCTTCGACCTGTGCACGATGGACGGTCATGGTTCGGGGGTTTGTCCCTTTCATGTCCACATCAAGGGATCCAGTGAGCTGCATATCTGCGAAACCGAGATCACTCAGAGATAGATTTCGGAGGGATCCCCGGGCTCGAAGTTCGCGGTCCAGCCCAAAACGTACCTGCTCCATTCGCACATATCCCTGATCAAGTGTGGCAGCACCAGAGGCCACAACCGAATCACCATGTGCTTTTATGTGCAGCTGCGCATCCGTAATTTCCAGTGCATTGACAGCCGAGGAGTCCAGGGAGAGAGCAGCATACCCCCCTTCGCCCCACTGTAGACTGTCAACACGCCCCGTGAGCAGGGTGGAGAAGGAATCCAGGCCAGCAAGGGCCCCCACATCAACCTGCTGGAATGCACCTCGTGAAAGATTTACAGTCGGCTGAGTTGCAAATGGATCTACACTTGCCCGCGCCTGAAATCCTCCCGATCCGATCGTGAAACGACTATCAATGATTGCCTCCTGATCCGACATCTCCAGGGAAATCACCCCGTCACTGATCGTTTCATGATTCATTGTGGAAGGCACTACATGCAGCTGCCCGCTGGCATTTTGCAGCCCCCTGCCGGAAAGCTGCAACTGGGCATTGAGCTCTGTCTCAATACCGATCCCCAAATCCCGTAAATCCAGGCCCTCAATCTGTCCACGCTCCAGGACCCATTCGGGGGAACTGGCACCAAAATATGCCGCGCCCCCCAGTATGACACTACCTGATGGGAACGCAATACGCCCACGTACATCGAGATCCTGTCCCCACAGGAGCAGCTCTGCGTGAGCTTGTGTGACGGGAACCTGATTCCATGAAGACGGCTGTACCTCTATCTGGACCGTGATGCTGTCCGGGGGCCAGTTGGTGGTTGACTCCACGGTAAGGCTGATCTGGCTGCTCATATTTTGCCGATTCATCAGGGCACCAACATCCAATGCATCAACCTCAAGCCTTCCCGTGAGCCCGGACTCCTGACGACCCGCTTCCAATGCGATCCGGGTTGAGTCCCCTCGTAGGATTCCTGCAAGCTGGAGGATTTCATCCCCTGAATACAGACGCAACTCCCCGCCAGTTACCCCCAGCGTTCCCAACTGCCCCGGCAGTAATTCCATATATCCCTTCAGGGAATCTTCCCATGCCACCCTAAAATTGCCGCTGAGGGCACTTTTATGCTGTGGATCAAGCACCTGTGTATTGAGATCCCTGAACTGACCGGTAAGCTGTCCCGATCCCGAAGAAGGGCGGACCGTTGCCGCCAATCCCAGTGAGCCTCGAGCAAGCCTCGAATCCAGTTGAACCTGCATGATCCCCTCTTCCATGTCCCCGCTCATGCTCGCCGACTCGATGGGGATGCCTGCAAGAACTCCCGTTCCCAGATTGCCTTCAATTCTGCCGTTGAGCGAATCCCAGGACACCCCATCCACATGACCACGAAGGGATCCGGTCAATTCACCGGCCAGATCTGCAAACAGGTATCTCAGATTAAAATTCTCGAACCCCAACGTATCCAAATGCACCGATGGCGTACCAATCTGTGTACTCCCACGTACCTTCAGCGCAGCCCCATTCTCCGATTCTCCATTCAGTGCCAAATGCAGTGAATCCTCCTCACCTTCAAGCTCTAGTTCCACTACAAGATCCTCCTCTATGTTTGGCAGGAGGATGTCCAATACATCCGCAGAAAGTGGAGCAGCAACGACATCCAGGCTCGTTTGCCGTCCTATAGAACCATGGGCACGGATGATGGAGGTTGGACCGCGCAATAGCAGCGTGTCCAACTGGAACAGCCCCTGATTCAACTGTAATCTGGAGACGGCAGACAATTGCAAGACCGCCCGCTGCCAGGAAAGATCACCACACAGAGTATCGAGCCGGATTACTGCCGGGGATAGACTACCCCGAAGCTGAATTCCGGCAATCTCGAGCATCTGATCTGCAAAATGGAAGCTGCCTCCCTTTATGTGAAGAGACTCAATCCAGAGAAAATCAACCGGTTCAGAATTCCCCTCCTCCTCTGTGTCTGCGATCGGTTTGGATGGACGGCTACCTAAGTGGAATACGGGAGTCGTCAGCTCCATATGACGAAAATAGAGGCGGCCAGTAAGCAGATGCCCCGGTGAAAGTTTAACCTGTGCAGTGTCCACCTGCATCCAGTGACCTCCAACGCTCCCCTCAATGCCTCGCACTTCCAGTGAGTGCATCCAGAATCCATGCATTGACTCGAACGTGAATTCCGTCTCACTGGCATGCAATACCCAGCGCGCCAACAGGCTCAAACACCATGGGGTCTGTGCAAACCCAAGTGTTAGCACAACCCCAAGTATCACAAGCCAGCGATTCTTAAAATGCCTGCCCGATACTGAAGTGGACATTAAAACGGTACCATGTATTCCTGCTGTTATCCTGGGACCCACTGGCGGCTGCCAGCGCATCTTCAGAGGACTGCAGATCAAGCGGATCAGGGTTTAGTTTGACTGCAACATCCAGACGAACAAACCCGATCGGCGTATCATATCGTAACCCTAAACCCGCCCCCACTTTGAACTGGCGGAGTGTAATCCGCCCGGTATCCCTGAATCCGCACTGAACCGGGACGTTGCGTGTTTGGTTGGGATCTTCAAAAAACGGCCCCACACAATTCTCTGCATGCTCGGAAGAAACCGCCCCTGCATCTGCAAACGCTGCTCCATACCACGGCCCGCTCAACCGAAATCGAATCTCCGCACTGGCGACCAAACGAGCCAACCCTCCAA
The DNA here is from genome assembly GCA_009838195.1 of Rhodothermaceae bacterium. Taxonomy (NCBI): domain Bacteria; kingdom Pseudomonadati; phylum Rhodothermota; class Rhodothermia; order Rhodothermales; family Rhodothermaceae; species Rhodothermaceae bacterium. Next base: position 136,928 of record VXSC01000047.1, read on the forward strand.
TCGGCTCATATACACCACCCTCTAGGGAGGCCTCTCCACTACGGTCTTGTGTGCGGATTGCCTTGGGACCTGCCAGTCCTGTGCTCCATCCTCGCACATCATCCGCCCCGCCAATATAAAATCTCAGAGGATCAAAGCGATCTTCGGTGGGCTGCAAAAACTGTGTGTCAATGACCTGAGGCCCTTCGGAACCGTACAGTGTCCTGGACCTAGTCCCACCCGCCCAGACCCGCCCTGCCTTGAGTCGCCCGCTAAAATTGACATCTCTGGAGAGGGGCCAATAAGCGGCTACCTGTAATTGCATCTTCAGATAATTGACCCCAAATGGGCGGGCACCAAGCCATGATTCAATTCTTCCACCCTGCTCAATAAGGGGCTGAAAGATCACTCCACGAGTGGGACGCAGTAAGTTATCCGTCCAACCCAGCGTCCCACCGAGCCGCAGAACACTCTTGTCATATGCATCTGTTGAGGTATTGTCCGTGAAGTTTTTTGTACGGCTAAGGCTGTAGCGCAAACTCAGTACCCGGGTCTGCTCCAAGCCATAAATGAATGTCGTCGATGCTCCGACCTCGCGCCGATTAAAGCCAAAAACCTCCGATGATGCTTCGGCAAGCGGGTCCCGCTCATACTGAATGAACGGTTCCAAAATTCCCCGTAACTGACTGAATCCAAGGTGGGGCTGCGTCAACACAACCGCCCCGCGTGCGGATCGTCCTGCTAACGCACCAATCCCCGCACTGGCCAGTAGACCGGTCTGAATTTGAGCTGTAAGTGTCAACGTTCTTGCACCATCTAAAAAGTTGCGGTGCGTCCAGCGTCCTTCCCCGGTGACTCCCTGACGCTGGTGATATCCCGTTTCTGCAGATAAATGGCGGGGCCGTGCGCGCTCCAAGTTGATCCGCACCTCTACGGTGCTGTCCTGTACCTGGGGTGGGGTTTCCACCTGTACCACACTGAAAAGCCCTAGCGCAAAAAGTGCCCGCTGCCCCTCAATCAAATCCCGCTGAGAGAATACATCTCCCGGCTCAAAGGGCAGTGATCTCAAAATGACGCGTCGATCAACAGCAGGGGCTCCTTCAACCTCAATTTCGTCAATAAAGCCACGGGACCCGATATCCACCTGGAAACTGATATCTGCAGCATTGACTCTGGAATAAATATGGACGGACGAGGTCAGTGTAGCAAACGCATACCCTCCGTCCCTGAACCAGCTGAGCACTTTGTCCTCTATCTGTACCAGTTCAAAATGGGTAAACACATCCCCGACCTCAAAACTGGTACGATCCCGAAAATCAATCCACGCTTCGCGCAGTTCCGCATCCAGACTCGATGCCAAAAATCTCGACCCTGCATAAAACCCTACATCCTGAATGATCACGGGAGGTCCCTGCGTAATCTCAAAGCGGATTACGGCAGTGTTGGACGCTCGATCCAAGGTGGATTTAGCATAGCCTACATATGTATGAGGGTAGCCGGCCTCCTGGAATGCCTGACGAAGCCGAACCACATCTCTCTGCAACTCAATCGGGTTCAGAGTATAGTCCTCCTGCTTCGTTCTGCCCAGTAATCTCTGCAGCCGATACCGGCGGGGGATCGCACGAATCGCAGTCAATTGACGAAGTTCTGAAACGCTGAACCTTGGCGGATAGCGATCTGCATCCGTATAGCTGAACTCTATGCGCCGCACGGATGTGCTATCATTCACGCCCAAGAGGTCTGACTGTGCCAGGACCGTTGGCGCGGACATGATCCCAAGCAGGGCGAGTCCAAGCAGCCCCTTCATGCAACTCAGGCTGAAGCCTTGCGCTTTTCGTAAATCGGCGGTTTCCCCAATGAGATGGTCTCCTCCGTGATTGAACAGACCCCAACATCCTTTACACTATGGATCTCGAACATAATATCCAACATAGACTGTTCGAGTACGCTGCGCAGTCCCCTTGCACCGGTTCCCATTGCGCGTGCACGCTCCACAATACTGCGTAATGCAGACTCGTCAAAAACCAAATCTACCCCATCAAATGCAAACAGCTTCTGGTACTGCTGGATCACAGCGTTTTGGGGTTCGGTGAGGATCCGCATCATTTCGTCGTCCGAGAGTGGTTTCAGGGCAGCAGTTAGCGGCAAGCGCCCAATGAGCTCAGGGATCAATCCATAATGAACCAGATCTTCCGGCTCCACGAACTGCAATACCGTGGTATCCGAGTCGTCATGAAGTCGCTTAGGATTGGATGCAAACCCAATCTGATTTACATTGAGTCGGCGGGCAACGATTTCTGACAGCCCCTCGAATGCACCGCCGCAGATAAAGAGGATCCCACTCGTGTTGATATTCACCAGACTTTGTTCTGGATGCTTGCGCCCTCCTTTGGGAGGTACACCTGCGACGGTTCCCTCCAGTACCTTCAGTAACGCCTGTTGCACGCCTTCCCCCGATACATCTCGTGTGATGGAGGCGTTATGACTTTTGCGGGCGATTTTGTCAATCTCGTCAATAAATATGATCCCCCGCTCTGCATCCTCGACCTCAAATTCTGCCGCACATAACAGATTCGATAAAATCGTTTCCACATCTTCGCCAACATAGCCAGCTTCTGTCAGGGTTGTGGCATCACTGATCGAAAATGGCACGTCCAGGATCCGAGCAAGGGTACGTGCAAGCAGCGTCTTGCCGGTACCACTTGCTCCCAGAAGAAGGATGTTTGATTTTTCGATCTCGACATCTTTGAAATCAGTCACAAACTGCTCCGAGTCCACCCGTTTGTAGTGATTATACACGGCAACTGCCAGAGATTTTTTGGCATATTCCTGCCCAATCACGTACTTGTCCAGCTCCGCCTTGATCTGTTTCGGCAGTGGCAGGCTCCGGGGGCCCTTTTTCTTACGAGGGGAGGAGCGTTTCACTCTTGGCGTCGGCTTTTCTGTATCATTCAGAATGATCTGGGCATCTGCCACACATTGATCGCAAATAAATACATCCTGACCTGCGACAAGGGAATTCACTTCATCGCTCGTACGGTTGCAGAATGAGCATGTGAGTCGCTCGTTATTTCCTTTATCACTCATCAGTCTGTTCTCCGTTTAGGTTGTCTGGATTGGGGGTTGGCAGGCGTGCATTCACCTGATCCAACCATGTATCCAGCGATATAGAGAGTTCATTACGTATCTCTGGTTGATTAGACGCATGATTTTCCGATTCGGACACATCTGCAGCCAGATCATACAGTTCTTCCCTGTCATCTTCGTAGAATCGGATGAGCTTCCAGTTTCCACGTCGTACCGCGCTTGAGGGACTTCCCCCCTGGTTACCATAGTGTGGATAATGCCAATAGAGATCCCGCTCCGGTGCGCGCCTTTCAATCAGGAGTGGTAACAGGCTGACTCCATCGGTAAAGTCCGGCTCTGGCAACCTTGCGATCTGCAATAATGTCGGCATAAAGTCTGGACTGGTTACCGGCGTATCTTCCACCCGTCCCCCTTTCAGGAGTGCAGGCCAGCGCATGAGCAGTGGCTCCCGGATCCCTCCCTCATACATCCATCCTTTTCCGGCCCTCAGTGGCAGGTTGCTGGTTGGATGTCCTTCCGAGGTGGAGAGTCCTCCATTATCTGAAGTGAAAATTACCACGGTATTGCGCGCAAGATCCAATTCATCTAGTGCAGCAAGTACCATGCCGACAGCTTGATCCATCGCCTCGACCATTGCGGCGTACACCGCATGGTTTTGTGTCAGGCGTACTTGACGATCCCCCTCGGTGCCCCACATGGACGGCAGTGCGGGTTTCGCCTCGTATTTCTCCTGCAGATCTGGCCGTGCCATGAGCGGGGTATGAACCGAATAGAACGATAGAAACGCCATGAACGGCTGATCCTGGTTTTCCCCAATGAACCGGACCGTCTCTGCCGCCAGTCTGGCAGGCAGATGCTCTCCCTCGGGGCCATCCTCCAGTCGCGGATTATCATAGGGTACAAAATAATTTCCTCGCCCGTAGGGTCCGCCCGCCTCCCAGCCGCCACGGTTGACTTCAAATCCATGATCTTCAGGGTAAGAGCCTTCCCCGCCCAGATGCCATTTTCCTGCCCAGAATGTCCTGTATCCTGCAGCCGAGAGTGCTTCTGCAACCGTAACCTCATTATGCGGAAGCTGTGGTTCATACCTGGCGGGCAGCAATGGCTTATTGCGTGTCCAGTGTCTGGAGACTCCATCGGGTTGCGGAGCTCCAAAATAATCTGTCGTTGCCATCCGTGAGGGATACAGCCCGGTCATTATACTCGCACGGGTGGGACTGCAGACCGGAGCCGCCGCGTATCCTTGGGTAAATCGCACCCCCTCATCTGCCAGACGATCAATATTCGGGGTCTCATAAAACGTATCTGGATTGTAGGCACCGACATCCATGTATCCTAGATCGTCTGCCAGAATGAAAACGAAATTTACCGGCTCAGTTACGCGACAGCCGACGAAGATCGCAAGGAATGCAAGGGCTCCAAAGAATCTCATAGTCCCAATAAAGAGTTCAGCAAATCGCGGTTATACTTGTCTTGTAAACGACGCTCCCGATACAGATACCTGGCCATCTCACACACGCGCGTGGTATAATACGCATTGAATCCGCCCCCGGCAACGATCGCAGCCAATGGGATCACCTGCGCCAGTTTTAGTTTGATTAGACGCATCCCAAGCACCCGCGCTGTGCCGCGCAACGTAACCCCGACTGCAGTCTGCTCAATGGCAGTACGCGTATGCCGCTCAGCAAGTGCCTGTGCATGTCTACCTTCTTTTTCTTCCGCCTGCGTAGCCATAGTCAATACATTCAACGCGTACTCGCGTTCTTCCGGCAAACTGATATCGTATCCGCAGCATAATGCAATCTGCCCCGTGGCGCGGAGATTGAGCGCAACCAGAGCTACAATATCCGCCGCCAGCCCAGCTACTCCTGCAAGACCTGCAGCTGCGCCATGGGCCGCCGTTAAGCTCTGGTAGCGCAGATCCAGACCACTGAGTACGTCATCTACTGCTTTCAGATCCAGACCCCCAATATCCGAAAATTCGCGGATATTGTAGCCCTTTGCCTGAAATGCTGCCAGTGTAGCCGATTGTGAGGTAGTATCCTGAGCAATCTCATTGGTGCACGTGACAAGACCAGCCACCACATGTTCTAGCGTCCATTCGACACCTGGAATCCGGAGGGCCTGTTTTGACAGTGCTTTCAGCGGTCGATTGACCCATTGCACTTTCCGGCGCAGCCACGACGGCTCTTCATGCCGCCAGGCATGAATTTCCCGCAGTACACGTTCTTCGTACGGACTGGGTTTCATCGTAGCTTGACCCGATTACAATGCTTATACGGGATTACTACCGATTGTTGTTAATTCTTGATCGGCCAGTATACCCCGAAACGCAGCTGCCCTGCTGGCAGCGGATAATCTGCAACCAACTCATTCCCGGCCATCAACCCTGTTCCACTGGTCACATTCTCATAGAGTACATATACGGTTGCCGCGCGAATGCCTCCCTCCACCACCAGATCAAGGGTATAGGATGCTGGAATGGGGGAGCGTTCCTCGGACGGGATGACCAGTAGTCCGGTGGGAGCGTGTAGGGTGCGGCTCGTCATTGCACTCCATGACCGTCCGCGTAGAGAAACGTCTATTCGCAGATCCCCGGTAAAAAGAACCGCACGAAATCCCAGCTGTCCTGACAATGCCCAGTCCGGAAGGATGCGTTTTGCATTGTCACTGATTCGTCCGGTCTCGGTAAACCCAGCGTTCACGGCAGCATAGACTCCACGATCCGGCTGCGCTGCAAGATCCAGACGGATCCCGGCTCCGAGCGCCGTATACGTATCTTGGACGACCTGTACGGAATCAACAGTGATCTCCTTATAGTCCGGTATATCCTGGGCACCGGACACAAACCCATAGGGCATGAGGGTGAGCCGCCCTATACTTAAACCGATTCCCGTATGAGCCTGCAGTACACGCCCTGCTCCAGTCCCCTTATTGACCAGATAGTCCCCCCATCCGGGCATCACGGCAGGCCCCGCACTATAGCTGACCTCCACATAGGGATCAAGAACAGATATGGATGCGCCCCATTGCAGGCGACCCCGGGGGGACCAGTCTCCCGTTTGATTCCGCAGACCTGCCTGCGCGAGTAAATAGCCGGATTGCAGTTGAAGAGAATCCCCGAGTTGAAATTCAATCAACGAAGCCTGATGCCCCTCCGGCAGGGCACTCCCCGCAGGGATCCGCTGCGTAAATGCATCAACTCGCACACGCAACCGGTTCCGATCGAACTTGAAATCTCTCAGGAGGGATCCCCCAAACCGCCGGGCTGATGCCCCTACACCGGCATAGTGACCGGATTGGGTCGTCAGGTACATTGAGGCCGTTAGGATCTGCGTCTTGAATGTGGCCAGTACATCATTCCGCACAGTTCTCCTTGTCTGTCTTTCACCGATAACCCCGGCGATCAGACGATTATATCGTGTATCCTCTGCGCCCAATACACCGCTGTGAGCACCCAAGCGGCGCTGGTTATGCAGATACAGGAGTTCCAAGGACCATGCGATTTGTTGGTAACGCGTTCTGAGAAGAAGCTGTCGCTGCCGCTGCAAGCGACTTCCGGGATAATCTCCTGCATCCGAAGCACCTCCGTAAGCAAATAATCCTTGCAGGCGACCCGGCTGATCAAACAGGCGACTCCTCTGCTGTGCGTGCAGTGCAGTCACTCTCTGCAATTTATGGCTTCCCGCCTGATAGTGTAGCTGGGTATGCGGTTGGGACGTATCTACCGTTCGGAGTTCTGTTTGGATTCCTGTTATCCCGCCCGGTAAACCGGGACTTACTTCCGCCGATCTGAGGAGCGCTGTGGGGAGTAAATCATAGCGACTACGGCCTGTCAGCAGGTCATCAAAGGGAATCGCCCCGAAATAAAGCTGAACCGACTGTGGGCTGAGTCCGTGAATACTCCAGGCAGCCGGCCACGCAAATGTATTAAAGTCATACACAAAGCTACCTGGAATTTGTGTGAGTGAGGATGTGATGTCGTGATTCACCGTCAATATTGCACGGTTGAGCGAGTCCTCCGCGGCACGAAATGACATAAATGAACGTACGGTGTCCGCCTGAATCTGGGCGTGCACGACTGGTGCACTCAAGCCCACCAGGCAAAGCAGGACCGCACGAAACGAAAGCATCCTACAACCGGAGACGCAAGTATCCTAGATTCTCTTCGTTGAATGGGCGCTCAGTCACCTGGAATAGATTGTAGAAATGGGACGCGTCTCCAACGTTACCAGCAATGAGCATGGTGAGTTGATCTGGCGTGATCGGCAACATACTGCCGCCAAAGCGCATCCCGGTGCGCACAAACGACAGGGGTAATTTGATTTTTGGTTTCGGCTTCATCCCAAGTGCCCGGGTGATCACATCCAACAACTCAATATAGGTCAATCGGTTAGGCCCCACAAGCGGAATGGTCTGTCCGTGTGCCTCGGGGAGGGTCAAAGCCTGGACGGTTGCCTCTGCAACCTCTTCCACGGAAACAGGCTGCAGTTGATAAAGACCATTCCCGAATACCGGCAGAATGGGAAACGGCTTGATCAGAGTTCTCGAGAGCACTGTACAAAACTCCTCCCGCTCCATTCCCGGATCTCCAAAAATCAATCCAGGACGAAGAACACACCAGTGATCGAGGTCCGAGTTTCGCACAGTTTCTTCGGCGGCCCATTTCGTGGTGTGGTACTTCGTGGCTCCATCCTGTGAGGCCCCATTGGCACTCACGAAGACGAGTCTGGGCACGCAAGCTATTCTGGCGGCATTGGCGACATTTTGCGTTGCACGCGTATGAAGTGCTTCAAAGGTTATTTTTTGCGCTGGTACCTCTTCGATGATCCCAACCAGATGAACCACTCCATCCACATCGTCCATGAACTGCCCCAAAGTACCATTGATATCTCCGCGTACGACCTCTACCTGTTCCCCTTCAAACCCTTCTGGAGCGCCACCCCGTCGTACAAGAACACGAACCTGATAGCCCTTTGTCAATAACTCACGTAGTACGTGGCGGCCAACAAAACCAGTCCCACCTGTTAATAGTATGCGCATAGGATTTCAGATTTACCGTTACTACGCCTGCAATTCATGTATGATGCGTCCGCAAAATAATAGGAAGAGCCCATAATGCGTATCATTGCCGGCAGTCTGCGCGGCCGTAAATTGGCCCGACCAAAAGACCTGAAAACGCGCCCGACCACGGATCGGGTACGCGAGGCATTGTATGCTTTGATTGAGGCTAGAATTTCGTTAAGAGATGCCCGACTGCTTGACCTGTTTTCCGGCACGGGTGCTCTCGCACTGGAAGGACTCAGCCGTGGTGCGCACCATGCGATTCTCGTAGAATCGGACCGCAAAGCCGTCAATGCCTCACAGAAAAATGCTGAGCAGCTGAACTTAACCTCGAAATGTCATTTTTTATGTGCGGATGCCGTAATCTACCTGAAACAGTATCGCGGAACTCTATTGGATCTCATCCTTGCCGATCCCCCATATGAACTTGAAGCAATGAATGATCTCCCGGATCTTGCACTTCCTTGTTTGCGCTCTGGAGGACTATTTGTGGTTGAACACGATACACGAACCCGATTTACCGGGCATCCTTCTCTGAACACCAGCCGCGGCTACGGTCGCACGCATGTAAGCATATTCCAGGCGTAATCCTATGAAACTGGCTGTCTATCCCGGCACATTTGATCCCTTCACACTTGGTCATCTGGATATTGCAGAGCGTGCACTTCGTGTATTTGACCGACTTGTGATCACGGTCGCCATCCATGCAGAGAAGTCAACGCTCCTGCCCCCAGAAGTGCGTATTGATCTGATTCAGCGAGCTACCACTCATTTAGATGGCATCCAGGTCATGAGCTTCGACGGCCTGATTGCCAAGCACGCAAAAAATTTGGGGGCCTGTGCACTGGTTAGGGGGCTGCGTACTTCCCGGGACTTTGACTACGAGTCACAGATGGCGCACACAAATCGCAGGATGGTCCCGGAACTTGACACGGTATTTTTCCATACTTCTGCGGCCCATGCTCTGACGAGTTCCTCTCTGGTTCGCGATATCCTGCGATGGAATGGAGATATTCGCCCCTTTGTACCTGCGGTGATTGCAGAGGAACTCATGAAAAAATGACGTTCTCCTCGACTCCAATCTCTGGTAAGGAGCGGCTTTCCAACCCGACTTCTGCTTACAACACCTCCGTCCCTGTAACAATAAATAGATACAAACTGCGAGTCAATTGGCAATATTCATTCAAAGGTGCCTAAGTTGTTGAGTTGTTTGGCAACTATACATACCGTCTCGACCAGAACTCAATTTACAGCGACCACTATAATAGATGAGTCTTCATTCTATTTGTGGAAATTTGACCTTTATCCATCACTGTAGTGGTAAAACCAAAAAGATTAAACCATGAATTATCCCAATAAATCAGTTGCATTTTCGCTCTTGGTCGCCCTGCTGGCTACTGGGTGTAGTACGGAAACTCCTCGCTCCATCACGGCGGTGTCCTGGGGAGGCTCGTATGGACAAGCTGTCAATGAGGCAGTGAACATTCCCTTTGCCGAGGAGATGGGCATCAATGTTGAGGTCGAGGACTACAACGGAGGCCTAGCCCAAATCCGCGCACAGGTGGAAATTGGCAATATTCATTGGGATGTAGTGGATCTGGAATTCGCCGATGCGGTGCGCGGATGCGACGAAGGACTTCTGGAACCAATCGATATCGACATACTGCCGCCCGGCCCTGATGGAACACCGGCTATTGAGGATTTTGCGGCCGAAAGCCTGACCGAGTGTGGTGTAGGCAATCTCTATTGGTCAAGTGTGTATGCTTACAGTGAAGCGACCATTCCTGGTCCCAAGCCCACTACGATGGCTGATTTTTTTGACTTGGAGACCTTCCCCGGTCGTCGGGGAATGAGGCGAGTACCGCAGGTAAATCTTGAATGGGCGTTGATCGCAGACGGTGTACCCCTGGATCAGGTGTACGCCACGTTGGATACCCCCGAGGGAGTTGATCGTGCTTTTGCGAAACTCGAGACGATCAAGGACGAGGTGATCTGGTGGGAAGCAGGTGCCCAGCCGCCACAAATGTTGGCCGACGGGGAAGTGATCATGACCACAGCCTACAACGGCCGCATCTTCAACGCACAGGTGCTTGAAGATCAGCCATTTGTGATTGTATGGGACGGACAGATGCTTGATGTGGGACAGATCGGAATTGTCCGAGGCACTCCACGCCTCGAGGAGGCCCTGGAATATGTTGTCTTCGCAACCAGCGCAGAATCACTGTCGCGGATCGGGAGGCGGATCTCATATTCCCCCGTGCGGAAATCCGGGATGCCACTGGTGACTACTCATGTGGTGGCCGGCATCGAGATGGAACCACACATGCCGGCGAGTCCCACGAATACACAGCGTGCCCTACGTTATGATTCAGCTTGGTGGGTTGACCACCAGGACGAAATGAACGAGCGATTTAGTGCGTGGCTAGTCCGCTGAGACTATTTACGACTGAGGACACCCGTGCACAAGCGAGATCGTAGTTGACCTTCGGCACACCGAGTCCTTACGAATCGGCAATGAAGCCACCATAGATACAATTTACATTGACCGTATCCGGGACATGGCAGTTGACGCTCGGGGGCGCATGCGAAGTTCCGGACGGGGAGCATCAATATTTTGAGTCAAAACACCCCCAGAGAGGCCGATGTACGGATGGCCCAGTACATTGCACATCGTGGCATTCATGTGGACACGATTTTTGAAAATCTTTTCTTTACCGTGAATACTATGGTTCACGATATACACATACTCATCAATAGATTAAACCATGAATTGCCCAATTAAATCAGTTGTTTTTTCGCTCTTGGTCGCCCTGTTGGCGATTGGGTGTAGTACGGATGCTCCTCGCTCCATCACAGTGGTATCTTGGGGAGGCGCGTTTGCACAAGCCCTCACTGAAGGGGCCAATATTCCCTTCGTCGAGGAGACCGGCATCGACATTGAACTCGAAGACTACAATGGAGGTCTCGCCCAAATCCGCGCACAGGTGGAAGTAGGCAATATTCATTGGGATGTAGTAGACATGGAATTTGCCGATGCGGTGCGAGGATGCGACGAGGGACTTCTGGAACCAATCGACATCGACATGTTACCGCCTAGCCCTGACGGAACACCCGCAATTGACGATTTTGCAGCTGAAAGCCTGACTGAATGTGGTGTCGGCAGCATCTATTGGTCAAGTGTGTATGCATACAGTGAAGCGACCATTCCCGGCCCCAAGCCCACTACGATGGCTGATTTTTTCGACTTGGAGACCTTCCCCGGTCGCCGGGGAATGAGGCGAGTACCGCAGATTAATCTTGAATGGGCCTTGATCGCAGACGGGGTACCTCCAGATCAAGTGTATGCCACGCTGGATACCCCCGAGGGAATTGACCGCGCTTTTGCGAAACTCGAAACGATTAAGGACGAGGTGATCTGGTGGGAAGCAGGTGCCCAGCCACCACAAATGCTTGCTGACGGGGAAGTGATCATGACCACAGCTTATAATGGTCGCATCTTCAATGCACAGGTGCTTGAAAACCAGCCATTCGTGATTGTGTGGGATGGACAGATGCTCGATGTGGGACAATTCGGAATTGTCCGAGGTACTCCGCGCCTCAAGGAGGCCATGGAATATCTTGCCTTCGCAACCAGTGCAGAATCATTGTCGCGGATCGGGAGTCGGATCTCATATTCCCCAGCGCGGAAGTCTGGAAGGCCACTGGTGACTACTCATGTGGTGGCTGGTATAGACATGGCACCACACATGCCAGCGAACCCCGCCAACATTCAGAATGCCCTACGTTATGACTCCGCTTGGTGGGTTAACCATCAGGACGAAATGAACGAGCGATTTAGCGCGTGGCTAGTCCGCTAAGGCTGTCTCCGGTTGGGAATACTCGTGTACAGACGAAATCGTAATTGGGCTTCTGTCCGCCGAGGGCATTGCATTTTGGATCCGTTGGCTTGACCATCAATACAGACAGAACCCATGGCCTTGGAAATACCTGGGGTCCGCATGATCGACTTAGGGAGCACCACAACCTTTCGAACCTGTAGTCTGACAGAGATTCGGTTCAAGACCTTTCTTTAGTCTCGGATTAAATTTATATTTTACCCGACCAAATTTAGGCAGAAAATTTCACGGACAAGTTCCCGCCTAAGATCCAGGAATATGTGGTGCGGTACTGATCGTGGCGCATTGCTGATCAAGCAATAGGGATGCAATCTAATAATTCCAACTCATCGACGGGCATTCTCTACGAACCCGACAGTAAACTGTCCGTGTCTGTTTCCCTTGGGCTGGGACTACAACTGATGGTTGTGGGGCTCTCCGTGACAATTTTATTGTCCATGGTTGTCTTTCGGGCCGGTGGAGTGAGTGAAGCGTACCTGATCTGGGGTGTATTCGCTGCCATTGTAGTTACGGGCCTAACGACGGTTATGCAATCCATGCGAATAGGGCGCTTCGGGATGGGGCATATACTTCTGATGGGGACAAGTGGAACGTACATTGCCGTTTGCATTGACGCACTCAATAGCGGGGGAGGCAGCATGCTCGGCATCCTCGTTCTTGTCTCGGGCCTGATTCAACTTGCCATCTCCCAGAAACTCTCGCTATTCCGGAAAATTTTGACCCCGACCGTCTCGGGCACTGTACTTATGCTGATTCCGATTTCGGTCATGTCAGCTGTGTTCAACCTGCTTGAAGATGTCCCGGCGAATCAACACTCAATGGCAGCTCCTCTCGTTGCATTCGTAACGGCTGCTGTGATGTGCGGTGTGTACCTTGTGGCCCGGGGAATACTTCGTTTATGGGCATCCATCCTGGGGGTTGTTGCAGGAACACTCGTTGCTGGTGCGTATGGCCTTTACGACATCTCCCGGATCATGGAAGCTTCATGGGTTGGATTACCGGAGTTGGGATGGCCTGGACTCGATATTCACTTTGGGTCGGCTTTCTGGGTGCTCCTTCCAGGATTCATTCTCGCAGCCACCATCAGTTCTATCCGCACAATGAGCAGTGCGGTTGCCGTACACCGGGTTTCCTGGCGCAGGCCGCGAGCTGTAGATTATCGCTTGGTTCAGGGGGCCGTGGCCACCGATGGAATCAGTAATATGTTTTCGGGCCTTTTGGGAGCGGTCCCCAATACAGCTTACTCGCTGGGCGCCTCCCTATCCCAACTCACGGGAGTTGCATCCCGCCACGTTGGAATCGCCGCAGGTCTTTTATCGTTGGTGTTGGCCTTCCTCCCCAAAGTGATCGCCATGGTTTTGGCAATCCCGGGACCGGTTTTTGGAGCCTACCTGATCGTAATGATGGCGATGCTGTTCATGATTGGGGTTCAGATGATCGTTCAGGATGGGCTAGATTACCAAAAAAGCCTCATCGCTGGTGTCTCGTTCTGGCTTGGCTTAGGGTTCCAGAGTCGCTTAATTTTTCCAGATGTCGCGACTGAATTTGCAGGAGGCCTTCTCAACAATGGGATGACCGCGGGCGGGATTATAGCGATTCTCATGACCTTATTCATGAAGATGGCGGAATCCCGGCCAAAACGCCTCACGGTTGAACTGGACCTTTCAGCCCTTACACTACTCATGACATTCCTTGACGAATTTGCGACCCGGCAAAAATGGGGGCAACAGATGAAGGACCGTCTGAATGCGGTGGGAGAAGAAGTATTCGTCACCCTCCTTGATCAGTACGAGGCGGACAAGCAAACTGGAAAACGCAATCTCCTATTACTTGCACGCAAGGTGAGTGGTGGGGCTGTACTGGAATTCGTTTCTACGACGGGCAAAGGAAAGAATCTCCAAGATCAGGTCGCCCTGCTTAGTGAGCAGGCTGAAGAAGGTTTACTCGAAAAAGAAATCTCTCTGCGCCTGTTGCGCCATTTAGCAGCCTCGGTGCGCCACCAACAGTATCATGGAGCAGATATTATGACCGTTCGTGTGGATCTTCCCAAGCCGACTGCTCAGTATACCGTGTAGTCCAACATGGCTAGTTCCGATTGCCCCACTATGGGATCAATAGATCAATACCCGGCGATCCAAGAGCGGCGAAGCTGATCAATCCCAACCAATGACCATGCCCAATCAGTTTCCTGTGGGAACAGGATGACGGCAATCAAAGTAGACCGCCGCCTTGTTAGGATCAGATTTCGCGCGAAAAATGACACCGGCAGTATCTCTAAGACCAACCTCGAAGATCGGAAGTACGCTAAGCTCACTGCTGTTTTAGTATACCTTCCCTCTCATGACCAAACCTACCCCTGGCTGTACATTCCTTGATTGGTTAGGGTTCGCATTGCTTTGGTTGTTCACCGCTGCAGTCCTTGCTGGCTACGGCTCATTCGGGTTACATCCACAACTCTTGGCCCAGGCCCCCTCGGCTGCAAGTTTTTACGGAACTGCTTTCATCATTTTTTCACGCGGTCATGTGATCTTGGCCTTTCTGGTTCTCGCGGGATTGCTGACTCCTCGCATCGGCCTCAAATGGCTGCCCGCACTGGTAACTGCATGTGCGGTTTCGTTAGGAATGGAGTTAATGGGAACGTACACTGGATTCCCTTTCGGTGGGTACGAATATACAGGACTACTGGGGTATCGCGTCGCAAATCTAGTTCCACTGCTGATCCCCTTTAGCTGGTTCATGATGGCCTTCCCATCGTACGTCCTGGCAAGACGAATGGCCTCAGGAAAAATCATGGTCTGGGTCCTGGGTGCAGTCCTCTTAACCATCTGGGATTTAACGCTTGATCCTGCAATGAGCGACCTAACACCGTATTGGCGGTGGGACCAACCAGGTCCATACTATGGAATGCCCCTAGTAAACTTGTTGGGGTGGTTAGGAACCGGATTTCTGATTATGGTCGGTTTCCATGTGTTAAATGTTGAAAAGTTTGCAGACCGCATCCCGACGCCCATCATGGAGATCTACTATGTCACCGTGATCGTACTCTCACTGGGGATGACTCTCCTCGCAGGCTACTGGCTTGCCGGAATCCTGACCTTAGTCGCATTCGCAGGAATCCGAATTATGCTCTACCGAAGTAATACAAGACCAGGACTGACGAAATCTCCATGACGGCTGTTGAGCTTGTGCGAGATGGAATTCAGAAGGGGAGTATCCTGGCAGAGGAGTTGGGCATGACCGTGTCCCATCCTCGGGGAAAGCTGCTTCGTCCCCTGACTGCCCTTTGTTTCGTACCCCCAGAGCGACAAAAATCACTGACCAAGGAGTTTTGGCTTGGATGCCTCGCGATTCAAATGGTGCACGAAGCATCCCTTCATCACGATGACGTACTTGACGGTGGCCTAGAACGACGCGGTTCCGCAACGCTGCTCGCACGAAAAGGAATAGATGCCTCACTGCTATTAGGTGATCTATACCTGACGAGTGCGTACCGAATGGCTGCAATGACCGGAGTGAAGGAATTCCTGACCGAATTCATTGAGGCGGTTGAAGTCATGGTTCGAGGGGAAAGTATTCAAGACACGCCAAAAGGTACAGAAGACCACCAGGCTAGCTACGAAAGGATTATCCGCATGAAAAGCGGAGCCCTATTTGGAATTGCTGCTGCATTGCCCAGCTGGACCAATGATGCCAACTTCACACCGACAGAGTTACGTGAAATCGGGATTGAACTGGGAGCATTTTATCAGATGGTGGATGACTTCCTGGACTACTGCCCCGCAAGCGATACCGGCAAGCCCAAGCTTCAAGATTTTAATAACACGATCTGGACGTTTGTTTTAGGCCCCCGTGGAAACGAATGGTTTGATCAATCTCCCGAGGAAGCTCTAGAAGCATTTTTTAGCACCACCAATGGACAACCGTCCATGGCCGAAGAAGCTCTGAGACAAATTCAAGAACGCGGCTCTGCACTTCTGAAGCAAATTCGTGATTTAGGAGCACAGCCTCCCCTGACAGAAATTCTGTCTGAATGGATTAATAAATGCAGCGATGCTTTTGGAGATGGCAACCATGTAAGCCTGGAAGTACTCAAAAAAAACCCCGTTCCCTCTCCGCTGACACAAGTCGTCACCACAGCCCAAATTGCGATCCGCGCCCAACAGCTTGGAGATGTTTCGGATTGGCAACAATTCTTCGCCCGCAATAGCCGGAGTTTCTCCTTCGCTTCACGCTTCTTCCCCCCGCAAGAACGGTCCATGATCACCGAAATTTATGTTTTTTGTCGTTTTACGGACAACCTGGTGGATAAAGATGGCGATGTGAAAATCCAAGCCTATGAGACCTTGGAACTATGGGATCAGATCACTCACTCCGCTTACCATGGATGTATAACCGGGATCTCTGTAGCTGATGTCGTTATGTCGAAAATGTCCCAAATGCACATCCCCTATACGTTGATCTCCGAACTTATTCAAGGAATGCGCATGGATATTGAGCCGCAGACCTACCATTCAATGGCGGACTTGCGCGGATACACTTATCGGGTTGCTTCTGTTGTTGGTGACTGGATTACGCAAGCATTTGGGGTACGAGATCCCTGGGTGCTGGAGCGCGCCCACGACTTAGGACACGCGATGCAACTCACCAACATTATACGTGATGTAGGTGAAGATCTTGCCATGGGACGAATTTATCTCCCTGCCGATCTTATGACATCACATAACATTACTCCAGAGTTACTCCTGAATCTCAAAGTGCAAACTGGACAGAGTAACCGAATGCCCGGTGATTATGTCAAGCTCCTTGAGGAGATTATGGCAGAGGCTGACTCCGCTTATGATAGGGCGTATGAAGGTATACCCTTTCTTCCACACCGCCTGCGTCGTCCGATTGCAATCGCTGCACGGGTATATCGTGGAATCCATGATGAAGTGCGGGCCAACGGGTACAATAATCTCACTCGTCGAGCATTCACTTCGTTCCGGAGAAAGACCGTGCTGGCACGCAAGGGACTCAAACAACTCAGGCAAGTCTCTGAAACCCAAAATTAGTGATCCACAAACCCAACGTGCAAACTCAATCAAACACTCCCTCCCACGCGAAACGTCGTGCCGTGGTGATTGGAAGCGGTTTTGGAGGACTCGCGGCTGCCGTTCGATTACAAGCAGCAGGCATTGCAACCACCTTAATCGAGCAGCGTGCTCAAGTAGGAGGAAGGGCTGGCCAAATTATTGATTCCGGCTATACATTTGACACAGGGCCCAGCCTCATCACAGCACCGCCACTGCTGGAGGAAGTCTTTCAAGCCGCAGGACGAAGTCTGGAAGACTATGTGACTCTTGTACCTCTTGACCCGTTCTACCGGGTCTGGTTTCATGATGGGACCTTCTTAGATTACAGATCCGATCTCGCGCAAATGAAGGCCTCTATGGCCCGGTTTGATCCACATGATGCGGACCGGCTGGAAGATTTTTTCTCTAAACTTGAACCCATCTATGATTCTGTGATCACAGAAGGCCTGGGAGCACGCCCCTTTGACTCACTCGGCATGATGGCGGCATTTGCCCCACGTGTAATTCGTCTGGGTGCATGGCAACCCGTAGCGAGATTTGTCGGACAACATTTCCGAAACTGGCGACACCACTTCCTCTACTCGTTTCATCCACTTTTTCTTGGAGGCAGCCCATTTCGTGCTCCATCCATCTTTCTCATGATCCCCTATCTCGAAAAAGAAGGTGGCGTGTGGTATGCAAAAGGGGGGATGTACAGCCTTGTCAATGGATTCGCACAATTATTTCAAGATATTGGCGGTCAGGTCCGTCTCCAAACCGCTGTGCAGCGTATCGATGTCTCTGAAGGAAAAGGGACACGTCCCAAAGTCACGGGGATCCAGATACTTGACAAACAGAAAAATACCGAATTGTCACTCCCCACAGACATTGTAGTCAGCAATGCTGATGTGGAGCACACATACAGCAAGCTGCTGGATCATGTTACGTGTAGACGCTGGACAAACTCCCGACTGAAAAAAATTCATCAGTCAATGAGTAGCTTTTTGCTCTACCTCGGAGTGCGGCGAAAATATCCTCAACTGTCTCATCACACCATCATCCTTGGACCGCGCTACAAAGGCTTGGTGCAAGATATTTTCGACCGAAAAATCCTGTCCGATGATTTCAGTATGTACCTGCATGTACCAAGCCGAACTGAACCGGCCATGGCACCTCCAGAAGGTGAGAGCATCTATATCCTTGTCCCCGTGCCAAATCTCGCTTCGGGTTTAGACTGGGATCATACCACTGACCTGATGACTGATCGCGTAATTAGCGCCCTCGAGAAATGGGGCCTGGAGGATCTGCGAACTTCGATTGAAGTCCAGCACGTCTTTACCCCGAACGATTTTGAATCTCAGTATAATTCTGCTCTGGGAAATGCCTTCGGCATTGAGCCAAGAATCACACAAACTGCCTGGTTTCGACCCCACAACCGAAGTGAGGATGTGGAGGGCTTATATCTGGTAGGTGCGGGAACTCACCCGGGGGCAGGAGTACCGGGAGTTATTCTATCAGCTAGCGCAACAATGCACGCCATCCGAGAAGATTATGGTTTTTGATCTCTTTGAAGAATATGTGGATGTCTAATAAAACACCGGGCGCTATATTGCCTAACCGCTATACTCGTTCGTTAGGCCTAATCGGGAGATTACGAGGGTGGTTCGCAGTGAATCGAGGGTGTAGCTACCCTTGGGATTCCTGGGTCATGGAGGCCGTGGCGGGAAAGATTAAGATCGGGCAAGGCGGAACCGCGGTCTACAGACCTCGTTACCGAAATGGTTGGACTGGTAGCAAACAATGAGACATGTCATTGCATGCTTGATTCTCGGAGTGGCCCTGGCCTCGGGAGGATGCGCGCAGGTCGCACCGCCTCCAAAATACGAGACGCGAGGAGCGTGGATCGCGACCGTGATCAATTTGGACTGGCCTGCGCGGGGCGCATCCAGTCAAAGCCAGATAAACGCGCTGCGGACCATGTTGGTCAAGCTCAAGGCTGCGGGCATTAACATGGTGATGTTTCAGGTCCGGTCTGAAGCAGATGCGATGTACGATTCGCCGTACGAGCCGTGGTCATACTGGCTGACAGGGTCACAAGGGAGAGCACCGGATCCATTCTATGATCCATTGGAGCTAGCCATTGAAGAAGCACATGCTTTGGGCATGGAGTTGCATGCGTGGTTCAATCCGTACCGGGCCAACCGGGGCTCGAACTACACGACGCACGCCAGCCATGTGACAAATACGCACCCGGAGTGGATGATTCACGCGGGGCGGTATACCTTGCTCGATCCCGGCAGACAGGCGGTTCGGGACTACAACGTGTCCATCATCATGGACGTAGCCCGGCGCTATGATGTGGATGGGGTGCATATCGACGACTATTTCTACCCGTACCCGCCGGATAATATTTCGCGGACGAACGCTGACTCGGTGACATTCCGGGAGGAGAGTCGCGGCTTCACCAACATCGGCGACTGGCGGCGCGACAACGTCAACCTGTATATCCAGCAGGTAGCTGACAGTCTGCGGGCCTACGATCCCACTATCAAATGGGGCGTGAGTCCCTTTGGGATTTGGAGGAACGGAACGCCGTCGGGCATAGTCGGGCTTGACGCGTACAGCACCATCTATGCCGACGCGACCGCCTGGATTGACGATGCGTCGATCGATTACCTGGTCCCCCAGCTGTATTGGCGGTTCGGTGGCGGGCAAGATTATGCCAGACTGGCCGAATGGTGGATCAGCCAGATTGGCGACCTCCATCTGTATACTGGACACGGCCTGTATCGGGCTGACCGCAGCACATTCAGTGGCAGTGGACGGTTCAGTGCGGAGGAGGTGCCGAATCAGATTAACTTCAATCGAGACCACTGGGGGGCAATTTGGGGGAGCGTGTTTTTTCGTGCCGAAAACATCACTCGCTACTCCTCTGGGAATTTCGTAGAGCAGGTTCAGAACGACCAGTTCCGTTACCCGGCACTCACGCCGCCGATGCCGTGGAAGGATCAGACCATGCCGGAAGCTCCGACTCACCTGGACGTGTCTTGGGACGGCGATCAGGCTACATTGACTTGGGTAGCTGATCCGGATACGCCGCGCTTTGCAGTGTACCGTGTGCTAAGCGCTACGACGCCTGATCCGAGCGTGGTGGCGCGGGATGCACGCAATCTTCTGGGCGTGACCGGCAGAATGACATTCGTAGACCGGCCTGGCATTGCCCAGGATGATTGGTGGTATTTCGTGCGGGGCGTCAGCAAGAATTCGATTGAGAGTGCTCCCAGCCCTCTGATCAGCTTACAGGGCCGGGCCACCAGTGTCGAATCCCAGCCCATACCAGAAGGACCGGCGTTGTCCATCTATCCGACACCGTTTGCGGACCAAACCCGAATTGCTTTCACTCTGAACGAGGCCGCTACAGTCACCGTGCATATTATCGATGCCTTGGGCCGTAGCGTACAAAAACTGATACGGGACCGGTCGCTGGCCCCGGGTTCACACGAGGCAATCTGGACTGCTGGGGAACGGTTGGCTGACGGGGTGTATTTCGTGGTGCTAGACGTGGATGGGCGGCGGATTTCTTCGCCCGTATTACTCGCACACTAACCGGTCTGGATCAGGCCATTGGGCTGTGTAGTCGTTTCCCCATGGACCTGGTACGTCAGTTACTAACAAAATGTGGCCAGGCGCCACCGTACCTGTGCAGCCCCTACAAAGGTGTACGTTAAATATAGCTGCATGGGCGCGCCCGAGTATGCCCATTCCAGACAAGTAAGCAAAGCCGATCGGTCATAGCCCCGAATGGTACATAGCCCTCCAATACATTGCCACCAAAACTTTTGTAGTTCGTGGCTCAAAACCAATCGCTACTAGTTTGACACGGAAAATTCTTGTAGCCCAATGTCTGGATCATTTAATCCTCGTGTCGCGTCCATGCAACCCTCCGCTACGCTCGCCATGGCCGGGCGTGCAAAAAAACTCAAACGTGCGGGGGCCGATGTGATTGCCCTGAGTGCTGGAGAGCCCGATTTCAATACCCCGGAGCCGATTGCCGAAGCAGGTATCCAGGCAATTCGAGATGGCTTTACACGGTATACCCAAAATCCGGGGATGCCGGAGCTGCGAGAAGCCATCTGTGCAAAATTCGCACGTGAAAACAACCTGGAATACACACCAGACCAGATTCTCTGTTCTAATGGAGCAAAACAGTCGGTCGCTCTAGCTGTATCCGTGCTTGCCGCGGAAACAGACGAGGTCTTGATTCCTGCACCCTACTGGGTCAGCTACCCTGAAATGACCCGCTTTGCCGGTGCAAGCCCCGTCATTGCCCATACGACCGCAGAGACGCAATACCGCCTGACTCCGCAAGCCTTGGCAGATGCCATCACTGAGCGTACGCGTGTGCTGATCCTCTGCTCTCCCTCGAATCCTACGGGCTCAGTATATACCCTTGAGGAATTGAGTGCCCTCGCAGAAGTGCTGCACAAACATGAGAAGATTGTTGTTGTCTCAGATGAGATCTATGAGCATGTAATTTATGATGCGGTTCACATTCCAATCGCCAGCCTCCCTGGAATGCTAGAGCGCACGATCACGGTAAATGGTTTTTCCAAGTGCTTTGCCATGACCGGTTGGAGACTGGGTTATATGGCAGGGCCAGTAGAGATCGTGAAGCAGGCTGCCAAGCTGCAGGGGCAATTTACCTCTGCACCGAGCAGTATCTCCCAGCGGGCCGGAATCGCTGCACTCAATATGGATCAAGGACCCATTCGGGCGATGGTGCAGGCATTTCGCGAGCGTCGGGATTATTTGTTGGAACGATTACGTGCACTGCCCGGGGTGAACGTTCCCAAACCCGAAGGAGCATTCTACCTGTTCCCACAGGTCAGTGATTACTACGGCACAGTTGCTCCATCTGGCCGTGTCATCTATTCCAGTGACGACCTCTGCTTTTATCTACTTGAGGAGCATCTCGTGGCACTAGTTCCCGGTGCCGCCTTCGGGGATCCTGACGGGATCCGAATTTCCTATGCCTCCTCCATGGAAGATTTGCAAAAAGCATCCGATCGGATCGAAACAGGCCTAAAAGAACTGACCCGAAATTGAACACTATCGTGATACGCAGCATAAAACGCGGATAATTCCCTCATCCTCACTGCACTGCCGGCATCTCAATTGTTGACCCGTAACCGCTACCTGCTGCATGCCGGGCTATTTGTCGTAACGCTTCTCTCCACCGCCCTTACCGGCGCAGTGGTATTCATTGGTCGGAGCGTAGCCTGGGAAGCAGGAGATGCTGTGCTGAATATTGGCGGAATCCCATTTACTACGGCATTTCTGGCCGACGCATTTACGTTTGGTGGAGCACTGATCGCTTTTTTGACCATCCATGAATTTGGTCATTATATTGCCGGTCGGCTCCACCGTGTTAAAACCTCGCTCCCCTATTTTATCCCATCTCCCCTGATCGGGATTGGCACGCTTGGGGCTGTCATCAGTATCCGCGAACCGATCCCGAACCTGACAAAACTCTTTGATATTGGTGCTGCGGGGCCGATTGCCGGGTTTGTGATGGTCTTGATCCTTCTGGTCTGGGCAATGGCAACCTTGCCCTCCCCTGAGTATATGTTTGGCGTTGGAGGGCATGAACCGCTACTCGACTATATTCGAGCGACTGGAAAATTTCCAGAGACTCCAATTTCTGACGCTCCTTCAGGGGGGCGACTGACTCTGGGAGCAACCCCGCTGTACTGGGCACTTACACAGGTATTCCCAAATGTGCCTCCACTGTACGAAATGTACCACTATCCCCTCTTGTTTGCGGCTTGGCTGGGACTTTTTTTTACAGCACTTAACCTGATGCCCGTCGGCCAATTGGACGGAGGCCATATCGTCTATGCACTCTTCGGACCGAAATGGCATGCCCGAATCTCCCGTACATTCATTTTCATGATGCTCTCGTCCATGGCTGTGGGAGCTGCATTGGTGCTTCCCGGCATGCTCATTACCATGACTGGAAGTGAGCAGATCGGAAAAATCTTACTCTGGTTCATTCTCGGCGCATTTTTGGCGCTCTGTACACGTCGAGTATTCGGGGAACGGTGGTGGCTGATGACACTGACGATTCTCGTGCTTGCCTCCTTTGCATCGGCGGTGCCGGATGCGTTGAACTGGTTTGGGTACTTTGGCTGGTTCCCGTGGTGCCTGCTGTTGATCTTTGTGGTGAAGGTAGACCATCCGCCTGTTCCACTGTCCCATCCCCTCACAAACCGACGGCGGCTGATCGGCTATTTCACTCTGGCCATCTTTATTCTGTGTTTCAGTATCAAACCTCTTTACAGTGTATAAGCGTTACCTTGACACGCTCACATCAACTTATTTTTCTCCTGTTCATCGCCTACGTGGCTGCATGTGACTCTGTACCAGATTCACTCCTGGAGACTTCTGAGCGACTTCCACAGATCACAGGATTTTCGATCACACCCCAACGTGTTGATTTCGCCTTCCTGGATCAATCCACTATTGAGGGAGATAGCGTGCACATCTCGCTTGACATGATGGTTGAAGTCGTGTCGCCAGGAAGCCCGGTAGCGCAGGTTTCTTATGCAATCCTATCTACAGACACGACCGGGGTCCCGCTCCGCACCGGCAGCCTGTCTTCGAAAGGAGATGGCATTCATACTGGTCGCGCAAATATAACCTTGAGCGCACTGGATGTAGAGAGTTACCCTGTCCTTGTCTATGCTATCGATGCGAATAATCGCCTCGGTGGTGAAGCCAGAACCGCGTTAGAATATGTACGCACCTTTGAGCCTAGCTTTCCCCCGGTCATCGAAGAGCTGATCATTCCTGAACGAATTCAGCGGCCAGCTGCTGGTGAGCCTGCCCAAAGCCTGATCTTCATTGCAGAAGTCTCCGATCCAGACGGACTTAATAATGTGAGAACCGTGGAGTTTTGGAATGAGTCTGATCCTGGTACCCGATACCCGCTATGCGACGACGGGAATCTGAGCCCCTGTGGGTCAAGTATTGAAAGTGGGGATGCGGAGGCCGGAGATGGCCTATATACACGTACCGTTTTTATTCTGAGTTCAAATAGTCTTGGTTTTAACACTTTCATATTTGAAGCAATTGATCGCGCTGGGCTGCGTAGTCAACAGGTCAGTCATACAGTGGAGATCTACGAATGATATCTCGTGCACTTCTCGGGATTCTGGTGACCCTTGTTGCTCCGCTACAAGCGCAAGACTTGGTACTTTCCCCTGGAATTCTCTCTAACAATATTACGAACCTTGCCGCGGCAGGTCCCTCAATCTGGGTAGGACCCTATCTGAATGTATCGCATGACGGAGGAGAAACGTGGCAGGCTGTCAATGCCGAACCATTTCAAGATTTTTCAAACTCCGTCTATTCACTGGCGATCAGTGGCCAATCTATCTGGGCAGGTGTGGGGAATCAATACACACGAAGAGATGGTGAGGGGCGATTGCAGAGAATCAACGAAATCACTGGAATCCTGCATTCTCCCGATGGCGGAGATACATGGAATTACTGGCTTCCTGCACCACCGGTAGACGATGATCCGGTGACTACCGGACTACTTGATAACCCGGACGATTCACAGATCACCTACGGAACCGTTACGCTCACCACCTTGCCCATTACCGTTCCGGCACAGGTCGCGCCATGGGATTTAGATTTTGATCCTGGCACCGAGACTCTCTGGATCGCGGGACAACTCTCGGGACTTCGTCGCAGTCCCGATTTGGGACGAACCTGGGAGCGTGTTGTACTCCCTCCAGATACGACCTCCTACCTTGGACCGGAATTAGGATATGATTTCCCGTTCACGGTGCAACCGGTAGGAATTGCGGTTAGTATGTTTCATGGCCTCAACTTTCAGGCCTATGCTGTACTGGTTGACGAAACCGGTACGATCTGGGCAGGAACTGCCGGCGGTCTCAACCGCTCAGAAGACGGAGGCACGAGTTGGTACCACTACACGACAGACGACGGTATGCTCGGAAACTGGATTATTTCCATTGAAGAGCAGCCCCGCGGAACACAGCCTCCGGCGATCTGGATGACGAACTGGCCGGGGCGGGGAAGAGGCCAGGGCCACGGAATAGCTGTTACCCGTGACCAGGGTGCCACTTTCCAAACCGCTCTGCACGGCGAAGAGTGCTCCGACTTTGCGTTTGATGGCCCACGAGTCTACGTTGCCTGTGAACGAGGATTATACCAGTCCCGGGATGATGGAATCACGTTTTTCTTCAATAATGAATTCATTGACCGTGAAGATCCGGTACGGAGTATGCGCCCTGGTGCGCGAGTATATGCCGTTGAAGTAACGGACGATGCGGTTTGGGTTTCGTCACAGGACGGACTGTTTAAGAGTACGGATCAAGGAAATTCCTGGAGAATTTTTCGAACAGAAGTCCCACTCGACCCAACCAGTCTTCCAGCAATCATTCCAGAAGGTCGGGTGCCAAAGGTATCAACCTACGCTTATCCAAACCCGTTTTCACCGTCTACGGATCGCTTGGTCCGCCTGCGCTATGATTTGGATCAATCGCAGACGGTGACTATCCGGATCTTTGATTTCAGTATGACCCTTGTCCGAGAGATCTCCTCTGCAACCGGTTCTGCCGGAGCAAATGAAGTGGCCTGGGACGGTACAGATGATCAAGGGGTACGACTGGCGAATGGCCCCTATTTCTATGCCATTCAGGCACAGCAGGGTACGTTCTGGGGCAAAATCTTGATCGCCGAGTAGAGATGAGACACTCCTTGTACTTGTGTCTTCTACTGCTTTTGCCCGGCGTAGCCATGGCCCAGACTGCTGGACAGATTGGTCGCATGGGATTTGGGGGTCGGGGAATTGCCGTCGGGAATGCCCTGGCTGGAGACGCATCTGGTTTCGCCAGCCCATTTTATAACCCCGCACTTGCCCCCTATATCAAGAATCAGAGCCTTGGTCTCAGTGCAGCACTGATGACCCAGGATCGCCAACTGCAGTTCGTGGAACTCCAGACCCCTCTCAGGCCATTAGCGGGTATTGCTGCTGGACTCATCCATACGGGGGTCCAGGATATTGACCAACGCAACTCAAGTGGCTATCATATCAGTATGGTCTCAACAAATGAGTTTGCCTTTTTTGCTGCCTTCGGAGTGCGTGTGGGCAGCAAAGCATCAATCGGTGTGGGGTTACAACTATTTCGGAACGACTTACATAGTGACCTGCCAGCTGTCCAAACTTTTGGCCTCGATATTGGCATAGGGGTTCATGTTCTTCCTTCTTTACACATCGGTTTGGTCTTGGACGACCTCCTCGCAAAGTACAGTTGGGATACAATCAATCAGGATGGGGCTGGAGTGACTGATAAATTCCCGACGCGCCTGCGCGTCGGAGCATCCTGGGTCCTTCTGGAAGAGCGGCTGCAACTTCTTGCCGAGTACGAATCAAGCTTTTCTGTACGACAAATCCGGGAATCCAGTGTTATCTTCACGGGCAGGGCGCCAAGGGAAACCTTCGAGACGCGTGAGCTTACCCTTCATCAAAGCCATTTTCGCGTGGGTGCAGAATATACTCTGGTCCCCCAGTTCGTCATTCGCGCCGGGATGGGACGAATGGAAGAATTCTCAAGTGGTGGCCCACGCCCCAGTGCAGGATTTATGGTTGAGCAGCCCCTAGGGCTCCTGGTTACACAGGTTGCGTATACCGCTGTACTAGAGCCGTATGCCCTAGGCACAATGCATCTTATTACCCTGCGATTTTTTCTGTGAGCATGCGCATACTTGTAGTCCTAGGACTGACCTTACTGGCTGCTCCCGCTATGGGACAGGGGACTGGTCTGAGTTTTCTGCGGATCGGGGTCAATGCACATGCAGGTTCAATGGGCGATGCACAAGTATCAAATGTTCGTAATGCCTTCGCAACCTACTGGAATCCAGCTGGATTAGCAGGAGGGAGCAATTCCGCGGCTGGATCTCATCGCCTATGGATCGGGGACGTCAGGGTCTATGATGTTGCCGCCCAGCTTCCAATCGGCCCCAACAGTGCGTGGGGCTTGGCATTGACTGCTACAGATAGTGGTGATCTGGAGGCACGAACTCAACCAGGAGAACCAGATGGCCTCTTCGGTGCCCAGTTTATTAGTGCTGGAGTGAGCTATGCACGCGTCCTAAGTGGACTACGAGTAGGGATGACCGCCAAATATCTCCGTGAGCGGATATTTGATACGAGTGCGTCAGGGTATGCAGTAGATTTTGGGGTTCAGGCAGATGTTCTTGATGGACGCCTGAATTTCGGGGCAGGACTCCGTAATCTCGGCCGTATGAGCCCCCTGGAAACGAAACGGACCCCCCTCCCGCGTCTAGTACAAGGAGGCATTGCCCTGTCACCACTGCAAATCATCACCGCATTTGACGAGGCCCGCCTTCTGGACCTGATGATAAGTATTGAAGCTTCTCACCTATTCGATGATCGCCTAACACGATTACACCTTGGATGCGGAGTCACAATCATGGAGTTGGTTGACCTGCGTGGTGGCTATATCTCCAACGATGAACTGCGGAGCTACACTTTTGGGATTGGATTGTTCTTTGACAGCATTGACGCGGATTATGCGTACATTCCCTTTGAGGACGGATTTGATGGCCCTGGACATATGCTGAGCCTTTTGTACTACTGGTAAACAATGATCCGTTTGAACCCAGATGCCTTTAACTCCCGTACTACAGATTTCTTCATAAACATTTGAGATATCATGGGAATCTTTAGTTGGGCACTTTTTGGGCTTCTAGCCGGAGCACTAGCGAGATGGATCTATCCCGGAGAGCAGGGCTATGGGATATTCAAAACCATGTTCATCGGGATTATAGGCGGCCTTCTTGGTGGCTGGGCTGGCAGCATATTTTTTGATGTCGGTGCACTTGGCTTTGACTGGCGAAGCCTGCTCGTTGCCGTTCTTGGTGCAATGTTTGTAATCTGGGTTTGGGAGCGGATTCGCAAATAGAGCATTCAACAAGAAAATACACGGAAGCGTAAGTGACAAGTCCAAGTGTAAACTTCTCAAATTTCAAGCCCCAGAGAATTGTATACTTCCTATTGGGATTAATTGCGGCGTTTGTTGTCGGCGTTACACTGCTTGAGCTCCGCAGTGTCCTTGTGCCTTTTTCTGTGGCACTGCTTTTATCGTTCATATTTCAGCCCATTGTACTCTATCTCAAGGCACGCCGGATCCCCATGGTAATTGCCTTGGTCGTCGTTTTTGTGGTGCTTGCCGCAGCTGCGACGATCGTTGGATATATCGTGTATTCAAGTGCGCAGTCATTGGCAACTGCTGCGGATCGCTATCTGCCACGCATTCAAACGGTCATTGCAGATATTGAAGCACTCCTTCAGAGTGCTGCGGCAGTGATGGGATTAGAAGAAGGTCGGCTTGACCTGAGTCAGGTCATTGACCCATCTATCGTTTCTACATTACTTCAAAGCGGAATCGGTGAGGCGTTTACTTTTGCAGGAAATACATTTCTAGTCCTCCTGTTTATGCTGTTTATTCTGGCAGGAAGTGGCGAACTGGTGGTAAAAGTTCGGCGTGCATATCCCGAAAGTATTGCGGCTCGAATTGCCTCTGTGACTGACAATATCAGCCAACAGGTTCGCCAGTACCTCGTCGCAAAGACGTTGGTCAGCGTAGGTACAGGTCTGCTCATCTTTCTTGTCCTCTGGCTCTTGGGAGTTGACTATGCCATCTTCTGGGGATTTTTGGCATTCATCTTGAACTACATCCCCAACATCGGATCGTTCGTTGCCGTGATCCTTCCGTTCTGCTTCGCATTGCTGCAGTTTGATACGTTAACGATCCCGATCATAGCTGCGCTTTTGATGTGGCTCATTCAGATGGTCATGGGCAATGTTGTTGATCCAAGGCTCATGGCATTCAGCCTGAACCTCAGCCCCCTTCTGGTGATTGTATCTCTCATATTCTGGGGATGGCTCTGGGGCATAGCGGGTATGATTCTTGCCGTGCCATTGACAGCAACCATAAAAATCTTCTTCGAGAATATTGACAGCCTACGGCCCATTGCAGTTTTAATGGGCTCGGTGAATGGAGCCTCGGACTCTCCAGAAGAACCGTAGGGCTTGGAAGTATCTACTTGCCTTCACCTCTCATCCTAACTCTGACTACCTTTATCCACGTGTAGGTCAGAGTACTCTACGAACTGATCCCCGATGCTACAATTCACCTAGGGGAAGCAGGTCCTCGTCACCAATATTCACCCTTATATCGTGTCCGCAGGCGGAGCCTTCCAGATAGATCGGTGGAGCGGAGTCGTCTTCAGACAGCGAGTCAGCAGCAAACTCAAAGGCTGCGTCAATGGGACAATCCCCATTCCTGTCTCCGACTGCCCAGTCGAGCGCTCCCCTCAGGGAGCCATCAAGGGTTAGGGCTTCAAATAAACCAAATATCTCAAATTGTATGGTGTACTCAAGGTCGGGATCACCCACTACGACAAAGTCGGTTCCATTCGGGGCCCTAATCCCGCAGGACATCGGGACAGCACGAAGGACAGTGTTCGACCCGAAGCTGGGTGGAACTTCATTCTCGAAGTTAACAATCTTGCCGGCCATCTGAACTTCGCCTCCGTTTTCGCACGGCGTCGTCCATTCCAGCGACAATTCGAGTTCCAAGTCATCAAAACCAATCTCGACATCCTCAAGCGCGGTATCGTCGGCCATAACCTCGAGCATGCCGAGGACCAAGTTCTCGGATTCGCTCTCAGTCAGCGGCGGGCCACCGTTATCGGCTGAGGAGTCACACCCTACCAACAGGGCAAGTAGAGCGCTGCACAGCAGCGCGGAGCGGATCAAATAGGTTATGGCTTTTCTGCGTCGATTTTGATTGAGGTGTATCAAAAAGTACGGATTAATTCCATTATCAATATTGCACTGACGATGGCGCTCGAATCGACTGCCATAGTCAACTGGAGCTATGCGACACGTTGCTCATCTGTGGGAGTACCTGACAATTCCGGCACGGGCGCGGAAAATACCGATTATAGGCGATGCATACCGCTTGGCGGCGCTGATCTATTCCACTGGAAATTACGTGTGTGAACTGGATCAATCGGATTCCCAGCCAGCAACTTCACTCTTGAGTTGCTCTTGTGCAAGCTTGATCTCCCGCTCCACCTCTGTTGTTGCCGTTCCACCAAGGCTATTCCGCGCATTCACAACTGCATCTAACTCCAGATATTCCAACACATCGTCCCCAATCAATGGGCTCACCTTCCGCATCTTTTCAATCGGTAATGATTCCAGCGGGATTCCTTCCTCCAGGCAGATTGCAACTAAACGCCCCACCACGTTGTGTGCCTGTCGAAATGGCATCCCCTTACGTGCCAAATAATCTGCCAGATCTGTGGCATTGCTGAACGCAGAACCCGCAGCAACTCTCATACGCTCTGCGTGCACTTGAATTCCAGAAAGCATCGCGGAGTAAATCTTGAGGGACGCCTGGAGAGTATCTGCCGCATCAAAAACTCCCTCCTTATCCTCCTGCATGTCCTTGTTATACGTCAGAGGCAACCCCTTCATCGTCATAAGCAACGCCATGAGGCTACCACACACCCGGCCAGTCTTCCCTCGAATAAGTTCACACATGTCAGGATTCTTTTTCTGGGGCATGATACTGCTGCCCGTAGTGTGACTATCCGGCAACGTGATAAAGCCAAACTCCTGACTAGACCACAGAATGAGTTCTTCGCTCAATCTTGACAGGTGTACCATGACAATACTACTGAACGAGAGAAAATCCAGCACAAAATCCCGATCACTGACTGCATCCATAGAATTCAAGGCAAGTCCTTTGAATCCCAACTGCTCCGCGGTTGTACCTCGATCAATATCGAAACTTGTCCCCGCCAAGGCTCCAGCACCGAGGGGCGAATCATTCATCCGCTCCAATGTCTGAGAAAGGCGCTCCGAGTCCCGGCTGAACATTGCATAGTAGGCCATCAGATGATGCGCGAAAAGAACTGGTTGTGCGACCTGTAGGTGCGTATAGCCCGGCATGATCACATCCAGATGCGCTTCAGAAAGATGTACGAGTGTTGACCGAAATGCATGCAACTCTGCCCCAATCTGCTTACCCGCCGTTCGCAACCATAAACGTAAATCCGTAGCGACCTGGTCATTGCGGCTTCGTGCAGTATGTAATTTTCCGCCCACAGAACCAATTCGCCTAGTCAATTCGTGCTCAATGTTCATGTGGACATCTTCAAGCGCAGGGTCCCAGGTAAATTTCTCTGCAAGAATATCTCCCCGAATCTCTTCCAGTCCTGTACAAATCACTTTGCACTCCTCTTCGGAAAGAATCCCCTGAGACATCAGCATTGATGCGTGTGCGATGGAACCTTCTATATCTTCTATTGCCATTCGCTTGTCGACATCTATTGATGCACCGAAAACCTGGACCAGTCTATCTGTTTCTTCTACAAAGCGACCGCCCCACATGCGCTTTGGATCACCCGTGCTACGTTGCTTTTCCATTAGAGGACTGCATTTCCTGTTATCCGCAAATAAAATAGGATTCCCTACCGTAAATTGTCATGTCTAACTACTTACACGGCAGTGCGTCCCCTTTGCTTCTTACTCGTATCGCTGGTTCCCACTACGCTCGTGAGTGCCCAGTACTCGATGCCCGATTCAGAGCAGTCGTCTATACCCGTCGTGGCGGCAGCGTATACGGATGTAGCTCCCGTACTGGACGGCACCATCATTGGTGATCCTGCTTATGCGCAAGCAACACCCATCACCGAATTCTGGCAAACAACCCCACAAGAAGGACAGCCCTCAAGCGAGCGAACCGAGGTCCATTTAGTCTACACGGACCGCGCACTGTATGTGGGTGTGATCTGCTATGATCGTGAACCAGAGGAGATCATTGTCTCTGATACCCGCCGTGATGCTCCGCTTGATGAAACAGACAGCTTTCAGATGATCCTTGATACGTACCTGGATGGACAGAATGGCTTTGTCTTTGGTACGAACCCTGCTGGCATTGAATATGATGCGCAGGTGACCAACGAAGGTCAGGGAGGTTTCGGCGCACGGCAACAGGCGGGTAGTGGTGGAGGCTTCAATATCAACTGGGATGGATCTTGGGACGTGCAAACCCGCACTACCGAAGACGGATGGAGCGCAGAATTCGAGATCCCGTTCCGAACTATTCGCTTCCCTGCAACACGCGAACAGACATGGGGAGTAAATTTTCAGCGGAATATCCGCCGACACAATGAACGCTCTTTCTGGACCCGCATGCCCAGGCAATTTCAGCTTAGCAGAGTTTCCAGGGCTGGACATGTCTCCGGGCTGATCGTGCCTCAACCTCGTAACCTTCAGGTCGTCCCCTATACGCTTGGGAACGTCACTCGAACGTTTGAATCTGGAAATCCTCTAGTTGACCCGGATGTTGAGGTTGGTGTGGATCTCAAGTACAGCCTGACGCCAAGCCTGACGCTTGATGCCAGCTACAATACAGATTTTGCACAGGTTGAGGTCGATGAACAGCAAGTAAACCTGGATCGGTTCAATCTCTTCTTTCCAGAGAAGCGTCCTTTCTTTCTCGAGAATGCAGGGCTTTTCTCAGTGGGAGTCTCCGAGTTCAGTGGACAGGAAGTCGAACTCTTTTTCAGTCGACGCATCGGTATTGGACCGGCTGGAGAACCGATTCCCATACTCGGAGGAACCCGACTCTCGGGACAGGCTGCGGGCGTCAACGTGGGCCTGCTGACCATGCAGACCCGCGAGGTTGAAGGAACTGCCGCCGGGACAAACTTCTCGGTAGCACGCATCCGAAAAGATCTGTCAAACCGCTCGGCAGTCGGGATCATGGCAACCAGTCGACTTCATCTTGATGCCGGCGAATCCGTGCCTGTGGAAGAAAACAATCAGGCTTTGGCTGTAGACGGGCGATGGGGAATTGGTCAGTATACAACACTCTCCGGCTTCGCTGCACGAACGTTTTCACCACACTTGAGCGGAGCTGAGCATGCATTCAATATGAATGTATCCTATCTCTCCAATGTATGGCGCATCAATACGACCTTTACACAGGTTGCGGAGAACTTCAATCCAGCGATTGGATTCCTTAGAAGAAACAGCGAATACCGTAAACTTACCGGCTTGGTTCTTTATGCCTGGCGACCGGAAAACTTGCTTGGACTCTTGGAGTTGCGACCTCATGTGAGTTACCAGGGATACTGGGACTTCAAGGGATTCCAGGAAGGCGGACGCTGGCATATCGATAATCACTTTGAATGGAAGGGCGGATTTGAAGTCCATACCGGGATCAATCTCACCCGCGAAGGGGTTCAGGAGGAGTTCGAAATTTCAGGCAAGGTTCGTGTCCCCGCTGGCACCTATGACCACAGAGAGGCACAGCTCGTACTGATCACCAATCAAGGACGTAAAGTGAGTATCAGCAGCCGTGCGCTCTTGGGGGGCTTCTTTGGTGGAACGCGGAGAAACGTGTCAACTACCTTCCGACTCCGTGCCAATGAGGCATTGACCACTGAACTCAACTGGTCGTATAACGATGTTCACTTGCCAAATGGGGATTTTGTGATCAACTTAATCCGAACTCGACTTTCCTATTCATTTACACCCCGACTGTATATTCAGGGACTATTTCAGTACAGTGACAGCGCAGGGGATCTGTGGTCTGCCAATCTGAGACTTGGATGGCTACAGTCTGCAAATACGGGATTATTCATTGTCTTTAACGATGTGAGTGAATCCAGCCAGCCATTCCATAACAGCCTGGGGCGTACAGTCACCGTCAAATACAGCCGACTATTCAATGTACTCCGATAAAATGCTACTCTTCGCCTTATGCCTTATCCCCTTACTTGGGGTCGTGCTTTCTGTAAAAGCGCAAGCACAGGAGCGTGCGTCTCTTCATCAATCTCTGGATCTGCACGCTATGTCTGTTGAGTCAGATGTGATTGAATGGCGCCGGGATATACATGCGAATCCTGAGCTGAGTAACCGGGAGTTTCGGACCGCTGCACTCGTCGCTGATCACCTGCGTTCACTTGGCATGGAGGTCCAAACAGAAATTGCTCATACAGGAGTGGTCGGATTCCTGCAGGGAGGCAAGCCCGGACCGATTGTTGCCCT
The DNA here is from genome assembly GCA_009838195.1 of Rhodothermaceae bacterium. NCBI lineage: Bacteria > Pseudomonadati > Rhodothermota > Rhodothermia > Rhodothermales > Rhodothermaceae > Rhodothermaceae bacterium. The sequence continues at coordinate 171,193 of VXSC01000047.1, forward strand.
CCGTGCTGACATGGATGCACTGCCAGTCACTGAAATGGTAGATCTCCCTTTTGCGTCAAAAGTTCGAACTACGTACAATGGGATGGACGTTGGTGTGATGCATGCGTGTGGTCACGATACTCATACAGCCATTTTGATGGGGGTAGCCAGCGTTATGGCCGCCATGAAAGATGAATTACCGGGATCCATAAAATTCATTTTTCAGCCCGCAGAGGAGGGGGCACCCGCGGGCGAGGAAGGTGGAGCAGAGCTTATGCTTCGTGAAGGTGCCTTCGAAGATCCCACTCCGGAGGTGATTTTTGGATTGCATGTCTGGCCGGAACGGGTGGGACAAATCAGCTATTTGCCGGGTCCATTCATGGCCAGTGCAGATGAATTGCACATCACGATCAAAGGACGTCAAACTCACGGTGCGGTGCCGTGGGGGGGTGTTGATCCGATCGTTGTTGGCAGCCAGGTTGTGCTGGGATTGCAAACAATCGCCAGCCGACAACTTGACGTAACTGCAACGCCTTCCATTATTACAGTGGGCACCTTCCATGGTGGAGTACGCAGCAATATTATCCCGGATGAGGTGAAGCTCACGGGGACGATTCGTACATTTTTACCCGAAGTGCGTGAGGAAATCGAGGAACGGATCCGCCATACAGTTGAGCACATTGCCACGAGCGCCGGTGCAACCGCTGAGGTCCAAATTAACTATGGATACCCCGTTACGGTAAATGACCCAGACTTAACCCTGCAAATGATTCCCTCTCTGGAACGTGTCTCGGATTCTGTCAGTCAAGCCGCGAAAATTACGGGGGCAGAAGATTTTTCCTATTTCGCGAACGAAGTCCCAGGATTATTCATTTTCCTTGGCATCGCCCCTCCAGAGGCGGACCTTGAAACCGTCCCGAGAAATCACTCTCCCTATTTTTTCGTGGATGAATCAGCGCTAATAACTGGTGTACGGGCACTCTCAAGTCTGGCCGTTGATTATATGGTTGATCAGGGGAGTGAATAGCTAGGCGGGAAACTGCCTATTGAAATTGGCCGCCTTATCTGAGAAAAAGGAAGCCTATCTCTACCGCAATTCCTGCTGAATAGGATCGTCTGATTGTCCTTTACAAGCGACTTCCAAAAGGCTCTCCGGCCTGATTCCAGTAAGCCTCTAAACCACACCGCGCGGTTACGTTACAGGGGGTAACTGCTCAGCAACAGGGAGCTCCTCAGAGGGGGCTGGTTCCGGTTCACAGCAATGCAGTCCACTCAAGAATTTTTTCTGAAAAAGCAGAATGCCAATTACACCCCCTACGATCCCGATATCTGCCACATTGAAGATTGGGAAAAATGATAAATAGCTTCCGCCAATCAACGGAATCGATGAAGATACCTGCCCATGCCATATATCAAAATGAATGAAATCAACGACTCGCCCTTGAAAAAAAGGACCGTAGTCGAATATCATTCCGTAAAATAGGCGGTCAATAATATTCCCAATGGCTCCTCCTAGAATGCATGCTAAACTCGCTGTGTAGGGCAGATAGCCATCCCGAACGCGAAGCATGTAGACTACGATCAGGGTTGCTGCTATAATCGAAAACGCAGTGATCAGACCCGCGGGGCCGAAATTAATCCCGAACGCCATTCCAGGATTTTCGGTGTAGGTGAACTTGAGCCAGTCTCCCACAAGATCAATCGCACCAAAATGGCCTGGATCCATGTTGGTGCGCACGATCACTTTCGTCGTTTGATCAAGGATCAACACCCCAGCTACAATCCAAAACAGCCGCATGTGCGAACCTACCGCTTTTGCTTGAGCTTGGCCTCTATCGAAATCTCTGTATGAGGTACCGCCTCCAGCCGCTCCCGGGAAATGGGATTGCCTGTCACCTTGCAAACCCCATAGGTCCGGTTATCAATGCGTTCGAGGGCACGGTCTAAATAACCAATATATTTTTTCTGGCGAGCCAGCATCAGGTACAGCTTCTCCCGCTCCATCGCATCCGTCCCCGCATCAGCCATGTGAAAGCTGTACGCGGAGTCACTCTCTGATCGCTCGCGCGAGTCTTTGATCTGAGCCTGCATCTTCGTTATATCGTCGAGTGCACGCTTGCGCTTATCAAGAATCAACGAGCGGAAATGAGCCAGTAGTTCATCGTCAAATGGTGTCTTCGCAGGACCATTTACCGGAAGCCCAGAGGATACTTGGGCTGATTTTTGAGCTGCCATGATTTCACAATTATTCTGTCTTCATATGCTGAGGCTACTCTGAACGACTCACGCCAAGCGTGAGCGACTCCTCACCAATATCAAATCGTTCAATACGCTCTCCCTTTGGAGAATTGGCGAAGTTGAACGTGATGGCCAACGTTTCGTTTCTGACACGGTCAACATAGTGTTCAATGGCCGTGCGCAAAACTTCTGTTGCCTTGTAATCGACATGAATTCGATCCGTCACTGCAAATCCCGCTGACTTCCGCAGATTCTGAAGTCGGTTAATACTTTCCCGAGCGAGCCCCTCATGAAGTAACTCTTCCGTAATTACGGTATCCAAAGCAACCGTATATCCATCCTCTTGACCTACCAGCCACCCTTCAACCCCCTCGGTTGTAATCTCAACATCCCCTGGCTGCAATTCTAGTTCAAACCCCTCCCCCGTAAGCACAACCCGCTCACCTGCACCATAGGCCTCCAGTTGAGCTGGCTCCAAAGCCAAAATTGCCTCCTTGACCTTGGGCATATTACGCCCAGCTCTACGACCTAATTGACGGAAATTCGGACGGGCACTTCGCCGAACAATGGCATGTGAAGCATCAATGTATTCAATCGTTCGTGCATTTACCTCATCCAGAATGATGGGGGCGACCAGGGAAATCGTTTCCTCCCGACACTTTTCGTCTACCACTACCAGTATCCGGCCCACGGGCTGGCGAATATTCAAACTGGCCTTGTTGCGCAGCCCGAGAACAAGAGAGGAAATCACCTGTGCACTCTTCATCCGCGCCTCCAGTGCAGCATCCACCAGCGCCTGGTCTTTTTGGGGAAAGTATGTCAAATGAACCGACTCAGCTGCATCCCGGGTATCGACCATAAGATGCTGATATAACCACTCGCTGTAATAGGGCGCAATCGGTGCCATGAGACACGCCGTTGTTTCAAGGCACGTATGTACCGTTTCGTAGGCTGCCCATTTATCATCATCAGATTCGGAGGCCTGAGTCGCTTTTGCACTCCAAAAACGCCGACGAGATCTGCGGATATACCAATTTGAAAGATCTGTGACAAAACTTTCAACCGCACGAGCCGCCTTGGTCGGATGGTATCTTGCCAGTGCTGCATCTACCAGTTCCGCGGTGGAGTGCAACCGGCTGAGAATCCACCGATCCAGTTCTGGTCGCTCGATCACAGATGGGGCTTCTTCTTCACCCGTATAGCCATCTATGTTGGCATATGTGGCAAAGAAGCTATAACTATTCATTAACGTACCGAAGAATTTGCGCTCCACCTCCTTCACACCATTGACGTTAAACTTTAGATCTTCCCACGGAGGGGTGTTACTCATCATGTACCATCTCACCCGGTCCGCTCCGTGTTCTTTGATTAGATCAAACGGGTCCAAGGTATTCCCCTTGGTCTTAGACATCTTTTCTCCTTTCGCATCAAGGAGAAGTCCACCGACCACACAATTGCGAAACGAGACCTCATCCATCACCAGGGCCGCAATCGCGTGAAGCGTATAAAACCAGCCACGTGTCTGATCCACGCCTTCGGCGATGAAGTCTGCAGGAAAACTCCGCTGAAAGGCCTCCTGATTCTCAAATGGATAATGCCATTGTGCAAATGGCATGGCTCCTGAATCAAACCAGACATCAATGGTTTCCGGTACTCGCCGCATCGTCCCTCCATCCGGGGCAGGCCATGTTAGCTCATCTACAAAGGGGCGATGTAAATCGATGTCTTCATCTTTATCCGGCAGCTGCTCCCCGCAGCGTTCACGTAGTTCCTGAATAGAGCCAATCACCTCGATGACATCAGGGTCCTGATCAGATACCCAGACTGGAAGAGGAGTCCCCCAAAAACGCCGGCGACTGAGCGCCCAGTCCACATTATTGGACAGCCATTCTCCAAAGCGACCGGACCCAATGGATACCGGCTGCCACGCAATCTGATTATTAAGCTCTACGAGTCGATCGCGAATCGCCGTTGTGCGAATGAACCAGCTTTCCACCGGGTAACTCATGAGTGGCGTTCCTTTTCGCCAGTCATGAGGATAATTATGCACATAGCTGTCATCACGATGCAAAAGACCCCGTCCACGCAGATCTCGAATAATGGGCCGGTCAGCATCCTTGAACCAGAGCCCACCCACATGGGGTATATCTGGAGCAAAATAGCCCCGAGGATTAATTGGATTCAGGACAGGAAATCCTTCCGTTTGTCCCACCTCATAGTCATCTGCTCCGAATGCAGGAGCAATATGCACGATCCCCGTACCATCTTCGGTGGACACAAAATCAGCAGTTACTACCCGCCAGGCATTATGGCCCTGGTCCTTGAAAAAACTGAAAAGTGGCTCGTAATGCTCGCCCTCAAGCTCACTTCCGCGCATCGTACGGGTCACTTCATACTCCTCCTGGAGCATCTCTAATCGGGCCCGGGCAAGAATCAGATTGGACTCAGGCAGAGAGGAACAGCGGACAGATACGTACTCAATCTCTGGACCTACCGCCAACGCTGCATTGGAAATCAGCGTCCAGGGGGTCGTAGTCCAGGCCAAAAAATACGTGTCTGGCCGATCCAGTGATCGGAACCGGACAGTTACACTTGGATCCTGAACTTCTTTGTAGCCTAGGCTCACCTCATGGGAACTCAGGATGGTGCCGGATCCCGGGCTGTACCAGTGAATCTTATGGCCCTTATAAAGCAGACCCTTGTCATAAATCTGCTTGATCAACCACCATTCGGTTTCGATGTATTTCGTCTCGAAGGTCACGTAAGGATGATCAAGATCAACCCAGTACCCCATCTGACGTGTCAGTTCATCCCATTCTCCTTTATAGGCCAGAACGCTCTCACGGCACTGCTGATTAAATTTTGCCATGCCGTAGCGCAAAATATCTTCGTGACCATCAAGCCCGAGGCTTTTTTCAACCTCAATCTCAACGGGAAGCCCATGAGTATCCCACCCTGCTTTTCGCTCAACACGACATCCCTTCATGGTATGGTAGCGGCAGAACACATCTTTAATCGTGCGGGCCATCACATGGTGGACACCTGGATGCCCGTTTGCGGTTGGGGGACCCTCATAAAACGTATAGGTCGGTGCTCCCGCGCGTAGCTCAACGCTTTTCTGAAAGATGCCTTCAGACTCCCACCACTGGCGGATCTCCCGTTCAATTACATGAGCATCAACGCGCTGAATTTCTTCAAAGCCCTTCATCCCCTCTCCCATTGATTACCCTTGAGCAAGTTTTTCTACAACGCCGGACATAATCGCAGCCAGCTTTGGCTCTGCGATACCTGCTGCTTCAATGACATCCTCTAATGTCAGGGGCTGGAGTGTATCAGGAAAGCATTCATCGGTGATCACACTCACCGCCATCACGCGTAAATTCATGTGCCTGGCAACGGTAACCTCCGGGGTTGTCGACATCCCAACCACATCTGCACCAATCGCCCGCAAGAATTTGTACTCCGCCTTGGTTTCCAGGCAAGGCCCCAGCACAGAGACATACACCCCTTCATGAAGCTGGATTGAATGGGCTTTGGCAGCCTGCATTGCATACCGGCGGAGCTCAACGTCATAGGGCTCGCTCATATCAGGGAATCGCGGCCCCCAGGCATCCACGTTCGGGCCGACCAGTGGATTGACCCCTTGTAGATTAATATGATCTGAAAGCACCATCACATCTCCACGGCGATAATCGGGATTCATACAGCCACATGCATTCGAAACCAATAGACTCCCGATGCCAAGTTTTGCCATGACACGAACCGGAAACGTCACTTGGCGAGCACTGTATCCCTCGTATACATGTACACGCCCTTTCATGCACGCCACCGGAGCCCCCCGGAGCGTTCCCAGAACAATTTCTCCCCCATGGGACTCCACTGTTGAGACAGGACAATGCGGAATTGACTCATAGGGAATCCGATGCTCAACATCAATCTCCTGTGTCAACTGCCCCAATCCTGTGCCCAGGATCAACCCAACCTGGGGCTGAAATTGGGTGTGTTCACGGATTGAAGCTACCGCTTCTTCCACCTGTGCGACCTGTGTTCCGGGGTCGGGAATATTTTCCTCCATCTGATTAAGTCTTAATGATTGGTTTTCGTGGTCCAAACAGGGCGGAACCGACACGTATATGCGTGGCCCCTTCCTCAATCGCTATTTCATAATCTCCACTCATCCCCATGGATAATCCTGCACCTGTTAAATGTGAATATTTGGAACGTATACTTCGCAGCAGACGAAATTCCTCACGTACCTTTCGTAGATCTGGCGAGGCCAGCGTCATGAGCCCTATCGGCTGGAGTGACCCGTACCCGCCCAACCGCGTTGCAAGTTCAACGACTTGGGCAGTGTCCAGTCCAAATTTGGACGCTTCTCCAGATACATTCACCTGTATAAAACAGGGGAGTATGCGACCCGCCTCTTCGGCATGACGGTTTAATGCCCCGGCCAAGCGGATGCTGTCCAGGGCATGAAATTCTTTGGCATAAGCGACGACCTGGCGTGCCTTGTTGCGTTGCAGGTGTCCGATCATATGCCAGTTCTGAGCGGGAAAGAGGGGAGCTTTTGCAACCAATTCCTGTGCTTTGTTTTCCCCAAAATCTGTGAGTCCGGCCTGTGATGCCTCGGCAACCACCTCAGGAGGCCAAGTCTTCGTTACCGCGATGAGGGTAATCTCCTCTTCTCTGCGCCCTGCACGGCGACAGGCACCCGCAATTTTCTCCCGCACCTGATTTATTCGATCACTGATACGATTCGACATTCTAACGAATAGGACTACCCTTCTGCACGAAGTACGGCAAGTACCGATCGATCATAAATACTCCGATTGCTCAGAAAACCGATGATCAGGGTTAATCCGATCACTGCAGCAATCACCGTAAGAATGGACTGGCCTGTCACCGCCAACGGAAGTTGGAATACTGCCATTGACAGAATCCAACCCGCAATTAAAGATAAAATCAAACCCGTTGAACAGGACAAGAGTCCTAGGACCGAATACTCCGCCATTGCAATGATAAGAAGTTGCTTCTTGCTGGCTCCTAAAGTTTTCAGCAAACCGCTTTCTTCAATTCGCTGCAATCGGCCAATCAAAAGAGATCCGACCAAGACCAGAACTCCTGCGATGAAGCAGAAATACGCCATAAACTGGATCGCAAAGCGGATACGATCCATGACTTCACGGATGATTCGGATGATTGCCTCCAGACTGAGTACCGTGACGTTTGGGTAACTCGCGACCACCAGTGACTGCAAGGAATCTGGGGTGGTGTCCCCCTCCCTACGACTTGTAATCACATGCGTTTGTGGAGCCTCTTCCAATACATTGTTGGGGAACACAACATAAAAATTTGACCGCATCTGTTCCCAGTCAACCGTTCGGAAGCTGGTCACCACCGTAGGAACCAACCTCCCCTGCACATCAAAAACAAGCGTATCTCCCATATCCAGACCCAGCTCTGTCCGCGCAAAATTATCCTCTACCGAAATGGGGACGAAGGCGGAATCGGGTTGATAGATTCCAGTGAAGGTACCGCTGGTAAGCGATTCGGCATCCGTGAGCTCTGCCCGATATGTGGACCTGTACTCACGTGTCAGTGGCCATGTGACTCCTCGAGTAGAATCCTTGACAAGCTCTTCTACCGTCTGCCCCCCAATCGCATGTAGTCGCATATTCACGATCGGAGAACTGTCAATGATTGGCCAACTCTGCTCTTCGATCAGGCGTGTCACTCCGTCCAATTGGTCATTCTGGATATCAAAGAGAATCATGTCCGGTCGACCGTTGCCACCCACCGTGTCCATTTGTCTAATTATGGTACTCTCACTGATCAGCAGTACCATGACAATAAATGTGCCCAGTCCAAGGGCTAACATTACCAAGAGCGTCTGATTCCCGGGGCGATGCAAGTTCGCAAATCCTTGACGAAGTGGATAAAACGGAATTCGGTTCGTCAGCTTACGGGCGATCAGCATGAGGAGCTTTGACATGAGTATTAAAGCTCCAAAAGCAATGATGATTGCCACCGCATAGTAGACACTGGCAGTCCAGCTTCCTGACTGGGCTGCTGCGATCACAATCAGACCACCAACGATGATGATGTATGCTAGAAAACGGAAACGGGCCGGTGTCAGAGGCTCAATACTTGAGCGAAGTGCCCGCAAAGGGGACACCCCATGTACATCCATAAGAGGCAGGATTGCGAATATTAATGTTACAAACAACCCGACTCCATATCCCATCGCCATACTTGACCATGATATACGAAATGCAATTTCGAATGGCAGAAATGCACTGATGGCATAAGGGACGAATAATTGTGCCAACGCTCCCCCAAAACATCCAAACACACCAGCGATGCATCCCAGGGTAAATGCCTGAAAAAAGTAAATCGAAAAAACACTCCCACTCCCTGCCCCCATGCATTGCAGTACGGCAATGTTATCTAGGCAACGACGAACATGTGCACGGATGGCTCCCCCAACCCCCAATCCCCCCAACACGAGTGCACCAAAGCCCGCCAGACCAAGAAATTGATTGAAAAATTCCAATACCTCTTCCCAGTTATCCCGCTGCTCCGCCACCGTATCAATATTTGCGTTGAACCTATCCCCATCACTATACAATGAATCACGAATGGCTTCTGGATCTTCACCGGGAGCAAGCTTCACGTAGACCTCATAATTGGCCATGGCTCCAAATCCTAGGAGCATAGGATCCAATGTGTTGATGGGGACATACACCGAAGGCATGATGAGCATGCTGACTTCCGTTTCGCTGGGTGCACGCACGAGTGAGCCCGAGATTTCGTATCTGTGTCGACCAATCTGAACGGTATCCCCCTCGTGAACCCCCAGAGTCTGCATCAAGCCTTGATCCACCAGGGCTCCCGCCTTTTCTTTGAACCCGGTCTCGGCCTCTGCGGGGTTGGACTTCAGTGACCCATATAGTGGATACGCATCTTCCACTCCGTAGACGCTGACCAGACGAGACCGGTGCTGCACTGGAAAGTAGGCAACCGACAACGTAGTGACTCGTCGAGCTTTGGCAACCCCAATCGTATCAATAGCAGCCTGCGTGGAATCATCAAATGGGCGGTTGCTGGAGAACCGCATATCGGCCCCCAAGAGCTCGCGTGCATGCTGGTCAACGCTATACTGAAGGCTTTCTGACGTCGAAGACAATGCGACTAGCAGAGCAACCCCGACGATCATTGAAAAGAGAAAAATCAGCAACCGACGCCGGCTTCCCTGACTTTCCCACCACGCCATACGAAAAACCCAGGCACTTCTCATGCCACTGCACGCACTTCCTCTGCGGCTTGATAATCCCGGGCAACCCGGCCGGCTTGAAGTTCCAGAATACGATGGCATGACCGGGCAAAATTCAGGTCGTGCGTCACCACAACCAATGCCGTACCCGCGGTGCGGTTCAGGTCAAGGAGTAATTCTTCGATTCTGTTGCCCGTAGCCGTATCTAGGTTGCCCGTAGGCTCATCGGCAAAAAGAATGGCTGGGCGATTAATGAATGCTCTGGCAAGGCCAACCCGCTGCTGCTCTCCCCCACTCATCTGAACGGGATAGTGATGTGCACGCCCTTTGAGGCCAACCTCCGTGAGCAGCTCCAGTGCACGCTTACGAGCACTTCCTTTCCCACTGAGTTCCAGTGGGACCATCACATTCTGTAGCGCCGTCAGCGTGGGAATGAGTTTGAACGTCTGAAAGACGAATCCGACAAAATTGCGTCGAATTTCTGCCCGTTCTCCTTCGGAACAGTGCCCAAGGTCGTTACCCGCTAGCTTTACGACTCCTGAGGTCGGTGAATCCAGCCCTGCACATAACCCCAAAAGGGTCGTCTTTCCACTGCCGGAGGGCCCCACGACCGCACAAACCTCACCAGCACCGAGGGAAAACGTAATATTATCCAGAACGGTCAGTAAGCGGGACCCACTTTGATATGTTTTCGTAAGCTCTTTAACCTCAAGCATTCAATTTTAGAGTGTTGACCCGTTTTGCCCAAATTAGCATCGTCCTATACACGGTTATGTGCTTGTGTGTTCTATTACCTGTACGGCCAGCGGTTGCGCAAAACTCTGAGGGTACCCCCATCCGCGTACTTTTTTTGGGCAACAGTCTGACGGCTGGTTATGGGCTTTCCCCAGATGAGGCCTACCCTGCTCTCCTGCAGACACGTATTGATTCATTAAAATGGTCCGTAACCATCATCAATGCCGGTGTGAGTGGAGATACGTCTGCCGGAGGACTGACACGCCTCGCCTGGCAACTGGAAAACCCTCCCGACGTCCTGGTTGTTGCTCTAGGGGCAAATGATGGTCTGCGGGGGCTCCCGCCAACAATGACAAAAAGCAACTTAACACAGATCATTCGTCAAGCCAGAGAAGCCAATTCCAACGTGAGTATTCTGATTGCTGGAATGCAGGTCCCTCCCAACTTGGGTCCAATCTTTCAGGAGGAATTCAGAGATATTTACCCTTCTATAGCTGAGGAAATGGATACCGAACTGATCCCCTTTCTTCTGGAAGGAGTCGGCGGTGTCACCGAGCTGAACCAAGCCGATGGGATTCACCCCAATGCCGCTGGTCAGCGAAGATTGGCTGACACGGTCTGGGAAGCTCTGGCGCCTATACTTCAGGAACGCATTTCTCCTTAATCGGCACATCCATGGCGGGCTGCTGCCAGCCATAATGCTCCATTGGCGACCAGATTACGATAAAATTGAGATCCCAAATAAAAAACGGACCTCAAATGGCTCATGGATCTACGCGCCAACCCAGTTCCTGGGAGACATCTACACCCATACGAAATTCTTCTGGAAGACGGACCAATTTAATGGATGCTTCAGATCCGACGGTTCCGTCTGGCAAATAAATTTTTCCCTCCGCCTTGGCGAAGCGATCGCGCATGACCTCCCGCTTCGCAACAATATGTAGCGGCACTTCCACTGGGACCGGCTTTCGATACTTTACATCTAGCCGGACCGACATCATGAACGCATGGAAATCTTCGATCAACGATACGCGTCCAATGATCTCATCCAGAATCGCAGCCTGCACCCCTCCATGAACAATCCCCGGATATCCCTCAAAGGATCGGGGAACGGTGTAATGTGACTCCACCTCATCCTCTCCATTGTCATAGAAAGACATGTAGAGGCCGTGTGGATTGTTGCGACCACACACAAAACAATTATTACTGTTCGGCTGCTTGTTCACTCTCAAACGGCCTTGACCTCATTAATTAACTCTGTCACCGAATCCTTTGCATCCCCAAAAAGCATTCGGGTATTCGGCTCAAAGAAGAGCAGGTTGGGGACTCCAGAATACCCCGGTCGCATACTTCGCTTCAAAAATACGACGCTCTCGGCCTGATCAACATTCAGGATTGGCATCCCATAGATCGGACTTGACTTGTCATGACGAGCAGCAGGGTTCACGACATCATTGGCCCCAATCACAAGCGCTACATCGGTCGACTCAAATTCATGATTAATCTCATCCATCTCAAAGAGCGAGTCATAGGGCACATTGGCTTCCGCTAAGAGCACATTCATATGACCCGGCATTCGCCCGGCCACAGGATGAACAGCATATTTGACTTCCACGCCTTGTGCCTGCAGTACATCCGCCAATTCCCGTACCTGATGCTGAGCTTGTGCAACCGCTAATCCGTAACCGGGCACAATAATGACTTTCCGCGCATAACTGAGCATGATCGCTGTGTCATCCGGTGTCGTAGATGTAATGGTGCGCCCATCCGCCAATTTTCCCGCTCCTTCCTCATCAGAGTCGCCCCCAAAACCTCCAACCATGACTTGCCAGAATTTCCGGTTCATGGCAACACACATAGTATTGGTTAACATGATCCCCGAAGCCCCAACCAGCGCACCGCTGATGATCAGAACGGTGTTTGACAATACGAACCCAGTAGCTGCCGCAGCCAATCCAGAGAGCGCATTCAAAAATGCCACAATGACAGGCATATCCGCACCGCCAATGGGTAGGACAATCAGAATTCCGAAGATCAGGGATAAAGCGGCAAGAATCAAAAAACATAGAAGGATTTCTCCACCAAAAAATGTCCACACGATGGAGGCGATCATCAAAGCCAGAAAGGCCACCAGAACCACGTACCGGCCCGGAAACTCAATCGGGTTCCCCGTCATCTTGCCGCTGAGCTTCAAGAAAGCGATGACACTCCCGGAAAATGTAACCATCCCCACCAGTACACTCAAATACGGAAATACACCAGAGTCGATTTCTGCCGTCCCATCGTGCTCGAGGACCATAGGGATTATTTCTGCCGATGCCACAAGTGCCGACGCCAATCCACCAAACCCGTTAAACGCCGCCACCAATTCTGGCATTGCGGTCATTTGGACGCGCATTGCCAACACTGCACCAATAAATCCTCCAATCAACAGTCCGACTATCATCTCGACTGGTGTGAGAATTTCCTGGGAAAATAGCGTGACGATCACCGCAATTAGCATTCCCAGTGCCGCAACCCGGTTTCCTCTACGTGCCGTGACAGGAGACTGCAATCTTTTCAGCCCCACAATAAACAGGATCGCGGAGAAGAGATAGAGCCCATTAACGAGTCCTGAAGGCATTAGTCAGTAGGCTTCTTCTTGAACATCTGCAGCATCCGACCCGTCACCATGAAGCCGCCTACAACATTGATGGTCGCACAAATCAGGGCAGCAAAACCAATCCATTTTGCCCACACCCCTCCAACCATCCCTGCTGACACCAATGCACCAACGATAGTGATTCCGCTGATGGCATTGGAACCGGACATCAGGGGAGTATGCAAGGTCTGAGGGACCTTACTCAACACCTCTCGACCAATAAACATGGCCAATACAAAGAGCGAGTATGGAGCCATGGGCTTATGATTTGGTCATGCTGAGAACGCGCTCATGCACAATGTGTCCATTGTGGCAAACACAGGCGGCTTTGAAGATTTCATCTTCAAAATTCGGTTGAAAGACCCCATCCTGAACGAATTCATCGATCATTGCTGATACTGTACGCGCGTATAGAAAACTGGCATCTGCGGGCACAGTGGATGGGAGATTCGTATGGCCGATAATTTGAACACCATGATGAACCACTACTTCATCCGCCACCGTCAGGGTGCAATTTCCTCCGCTGGCCGCTGCCAGATCAACGATAATGCTACCGGGCGCCATGGCCTCGACTGCTTTCTGGCTCACTAAGGTCGGTGCAGTGCGTCCCGGAATCAAAGCAGTTGTGATTACTACATCTGACTTCGCCAGATGCGGGACTAGCAGCTCCACCTGCTGCTTCGCCTTGGCATCCATCAATGCCTTGGCATACCCGCCTTCATCCTGCATATCTTCAATTTCGAGGTCTAATTCAACAAACTGTGCCCCGAGGCTTTTGACTTCTTCCCGGGCCGCTTCGCGAATATCGTATCCCCATACGCGGGCCCCAAGCCTGCGGGCGGTTGCAATAGCCTGCAACCCGGCTACGCCAGCTCCCAGAATCGTTACATTTGCAGGGCGAACCGTTCCCGCCGCCGTCGTTAGCAAAGGAAAGAATCTAGAGAGATGATTGGCGGCGATCAGTGCCGCCTTGTAGCCCGCCAAAGAAGCCATTGCGCTGATTGCATCCATCCTCTGTGCCCGCGAGATCCTGGGAACAAGTTCCATCGCCAACGCGGTTACCCCCCGATCAGCTAACTGAGCCATCCGCTCGGGCGTATCAAGCGGCTGGAGGAATCCGATTACAACTGCCCCTGTCTTCAGCCGGCCCATTTCATCCTCGGAAGGCGGCCCTACCAATACAATGATATCCGACTTCCATGCTTCCTGCCCGGATACAATTCGCCCCCCTGCTTCACGAAATGCATCATCGGTGATCTGAGCCCCTTCACCGGCCTTGGACTCTACCAGAATCTCCAAACCCTTCTTGGACAGAGAGGACAAAACTTTGGGCACCAACGCCACTCGCCGTTCTGCCGGTGCTGAGGCGCGAACTATTCCTAGGGTCATGAATCGTATAATCCAAGGAGAATATACAACGATCAGTTAGAATTCCTAGAGATCCGTATCCCTGGACTCGGCCTATCCGTTTTTCTTCTCAAAATCCCCCATAAAGTCGACCAGCACTTCAACGGATTCCAATGGACATGCATTGTAAATAGAGGCACGGATTCCACCGACTGACCGATGTCCTTTGAGTGCGACCAATCCATGCCCTGCAGCCTGTTGGATAAAAACCGGCTCCAGTTCTTCTTTTGCCATTCGGAAAGTTACATTCATGCGGGAGCGAGACTCTTTCTCCGCAGTTCCCCGGTAAAATCCACTGGAGTCTATTGCATCGTACAAAAGTGCGGCTTTCTTTTGGTTCACCGCTTGGATCCCCGGAATCCCTCCCTGATCCTCCAACCAGCCCAGGACCTTTTCGACCATATAAACCGCATAAACCGGAGGTGTATTGAAGCATTTAGCAGCATGCGTACCGTAATTCAACATCGTTGGCAACCCTGCATTGCGAGTTTCCAGAAAACTGTCTCGAACCAACACAACCGTAACTCCGGCCGGACCGATATTTTTCTGTGCCCCTGCATAAATCAGCCCATAGCGATCCAACTCAAGTGGATAACTCAAAAAATCACTGGATGCATCGCAAACAAGTGGGCAGCTTACATCCGGCGTATCATGAAACTGAGTTCCGTAGACGGTATTGTTGGATGTATAATGCAGGTAGGAATCTCGGGAATCCAACTCCCATGATGTCGGATCTGGAATATAGTTAAAGGCTGACTCTGCGCTGGAAGCAGCAATCCGACCATGACCAATCTTGCATGCTTCTACATGCGCCTTCTTTGCCCAGGTCCCCGTAAGAAGGTATGCAGCCTGTCCATCTGGGGGTAAAAAATTTAGCGGCACTTGATGAAACTGCATTGACGCACCTCCTCCAAGAAATAGCACATGCCAATCATCCGTCAACCCCAGAAGATTCCCTATCCGCTCACGGGCAGAGGTCTCAATCTCAATGTATGCTGGGGATCGATGAGAGATTTCCATCACGGATGCTCCCGTATTCCTAAATACAGGCAGCTCTTCACGAGCGGCCTCAATAACCGAGAGAGGAAGCGTACCTGGTCCTGCCGAAAAATTGTGCAAACGCCTAGATTGGGTTAAGGTCATCCGTTCAAAGTTTAATTTCTGAAACAGCTAATACGTCTTGAATATTTTTGAGCAAGCTTGAGAGTTCTTCAGGAGGTTTACCAACGACGCGGATTCGTGCAACAGCGGCATTCATGGAACCAGCAAACACCTGATTTTCCATCTCTTGTACGTTCAGGTTGCACTTACGTATCCTATCCAGCACGCGGGCAAGCACACCAACCTTGTCCAGATGCCGAACCGTTATCAAATGTGTTGCCGCAGATTGAACTGCGATATTGACGCAATTTGGGACAACGCCAGTGTTCGCATACGTATCAATTACGCGTGCAGCCTCATCCCCGGTAGCTTCCTGCGCCTGGGCTGTTGATGCTCCGATGTGATGGGTCAGGTACACGGAAGGATGTTTGTGCAACTGTGTCGTTAGCGGACCCTCCTTGTAGGATGGTTCATCTGCAAACACATCCAGGGCAGCGCGAATTCCGTGCTCATCCAATGCTGTAAGCAAGGCGTTTTCATCCACTACACTACCCCGTGTAGTATTTATAAAAAGCGCCCCTGGCTTCATTGCAGCGAAAAACTCCCTGTTCGCCAGATGAAACGTTGACGGCGTTGCCGCTACATGCAGCGAAACAATGTCCGACTGAGCGGCAACCTGGATCGGGCTATCAACATAGTCCACTCCAAATGCTGCAGCGGATTCAGCGGTAAGTGAGCGACTCCATGCAACCACTTCAAGGCCGAGCCCCTGTGCCATGTGGGCAACAAGCTGGCCAATTTTTCCCATGCCGACGAGCCCGAGCACTCTACCTTTGAGTCCCCGCGCCTTGGCATACCTGCCCTTCTGCCATTTCCCTGCTCGGGCATCCGAGACATTGTCTGGAATCCAACGATCCAGCGAAACGATTAGGCCAATTGTCAACTCAGCAACTGCACTGGCATTTTTGCCAGGACAATTCGCAACGAAAACTCCGAACTCCGAAGCAGCTTCCAAATCAATGGAGTCATATCCGGCGCCGGCCCGCACGATCAGTTCAAGGGACGATGCGTGTTGAATCATACTGCGCGTCACCTTGGTGGATCGTACCACCAGTGACTCTATCCCGTGGGTGACCATTGCTTCCTGCAACTGATCTGCTGAACAAATTTCAACCACCACGGTGTGTCCGGCCTGCCTGAGGGCCTCAATACTTTTTTCGGGCAATTTGTCGGCAATCAGTACACGCATTATCCTGCAAAATGATGAATCAAAAGTCCACTCCGAAGCTTCGGCTCAAACCAGGTTGATTTTGGCGGCATGAGCTCGTGCGCATCCGAGACGGCCAGCAGCTGGTCCATACTGGTTGCGAACATTGAGAAGGCAACAGCGCTATGTTCGCTTTCCTCCACCCGTTTCACAAGCTCATCCGTGCCGCGGATTCCACCCACGAATGTAATGTTTGGATCTGTGCGCTGATCTGTAATCCCTAAAAAAGGCTCCAGGACAAATTCTCCCAAGCGAGCAACATCCAATTGATCTGCCACGCCGCTGCGCCTTGTTGGGGGTAGCGTAACCGTATGCCACGCCCCGTCCGCATACAGAGACACCTCCCCTCGAACCGATGGTGTAGCTTTCGCGGTAGACTTTTGAATCGCACCGATCCCGTCAATCTCCTGAATCAATTTTGCCGCATTCTGTACACGAATGACACGGTTGTACGGCAGAATCTGTGTACTGCCTGCCGGGAAGCATACAGCAGGGAAAAAATCGCTGCCAGACGCTCCCTCCTGATCCCATGCCTTCCAGGCCGCCTCACACCGATGATGTCCATCCGCGATATAGATTGGATCAACTCCTTCAAACGCCTCCACTAAACGCTCCGGATCTGCAAATCTCCACACCGTATGCTGGATCCCATCCTTCGCCGTAAAATCAAATAACGGCTCTGTTTTTGTGCACGCATCCATTAAGTCCATTACTGGTGCATGCTCCTTGAATACCAGATTTACCGGCTCCGCGTGGGCAGCCTGTGTGACGATATGACGGGTTCGATCAGCAACCTTTGGAGGCCGAATATTTTCGTGCTTGAGGATAGCTCCCCGCTTGTATTCTTCAACGGATACAAGCCCATAGATGCCAACCTGTTCGTGTTCATCCATTCGGATGCGGTAAGCATAGAGTGAAGGTTCTGTTTCCTGGTGGCTGTATTCGCCTGAGGCAAAGTGACGCAAATTTTTGGCTCCCTGCAAATAGACAGCCGTATCATATTCATCAATACTTGGATCCAGGTCAATTTCTGGACGGATGATATGAAGGAAGCTTTTTGGGTTCCCTCTCGCCAGTTCACGGGCCTCCGCTACACTGATGACATCATAAGGGACACAAGCGACACTTTCTGCTGCATCAGAAGTGGGCCGAAGGGCGGCGAATGCCTTGATTATTGCCATTGGATAAAGATCAGGTTACATTGAGTATGTGAAGAAATGAATCAATCCTCGAATCCCGCCTTCAACAAAGAATGTGCACGGCTGTGCCCATTTGGACGGGAACCTTTTTGAATGTAGAATTATACAAGGTGTTCTTTCGCGGGGTGGAGCAGTGGTAGCTCATCGGGCTCAGATCTCACCTTCGCTCGGTTGTAGAATACGCAGTTCTCTACCGGTTGTACGGCGATGGTGTTTGTGGGCTGCGTGCGAAAGGAAACTGGCACGTGAATTCTTGTCAAATTCGGGGAAGCCTGTTGCGTGGTAATCCCGAGCCAAGCCCGTTTAGGGAAGGTGTAGAGACTTAATGGCAAGCCCCTAACGGTTCGGCCGAGGGTGAAGAGAAAGTCCAGACCACAAACGGTCCAACTGGATCGGCGATGAAAATCGTAGAGGGTAAGCATAACCCGAAGGTCGCGGGTTCGAATCCCGCCCCCGCTACAAGCAAGACCGACCTTTCGCACTGCGAGAGGTCGGTTTTTCTTTTTCCCGTCAGGCCTAATTTGGGGCGACTGTATTTTTAGATGGCACCAAACATCTTCAACCTGTTGCTAGGCCAAACCGAAGCTTTCATGTGCTGGTGGTTAACGCAAGAGATTCTCGCCTGCTGTGGAACAGACATCCTACAGCACAAACGAAATGCTCCCGCCCACTTAAAAAGAAAGCGCCCCGATACCATTGGGTACCGGGGCGCTTTCTATGGGTTCTGAGTAGCTCGGCTACTCGAACCTACTATTTCACGAGTGTCATGATCCCCGTCTTTTCATACCGACTTTGCGATCCTATCGCAATCATCCGATACAGATAGGTCCCCGATGCTAGGTGAGCGGCATTCAATTCTATGGTGAGGTTCGCACCCGCCTCAAACTGCTGCACGGGTAACTCCGTCACCTTGCGTCCCAACACATCTATAACCTGCAGCGTTACCTTCGCCCTCTCAGGAAGATCAAATAGAATCCGCGTTGACGGATTGAACGGATTCGGGTAGTTCCCCTGGAGCACGAACTCCGAAGGGATTTCGCGAATCTCGTCCTCAACGGCCGTTGACGTACCAGGAAAGAATGAACCAGCCACAATGAGATCTGGATCGCCGGCGAATATTCCTGCCACTCTGATCACATTCGCATAAGTCGTTCTGAGCGATCCTTCCTCATCATCATTGGGATTGTCTGGATCATTCCAGTAATAATCCTCGAAACCACCACCGGCCTGGGCTGTTTTGATGATTCTCTGCACGAAAGTCGAATCTCCTCTAAGATCGGGGTTGCCGAGAACTTGGCGACCTTCCCGATAGGGATCCGTAGCGTGGAATATCACATTACCTTTTTCCGTAATCATATAGAGGTAAACCGTGCCATCTATGAAGTGCCCACCATCTTCGACTTTTATTCGGAGTTGACATCCCAACTGAATCGCAGCAATTAGCCCCTGCTGTTCATAAAAATTCCGCACCCATTCTGTAGCACCGTCCACAAACATTTTGAGAGTTTCGCGGCTCATCACTTCGGCAGCAGAAATCTCAGGGTACTCTAGGTCCTCACGGGGTGTGCACAGACTTTCTAAATTCTGGGAATATCCGCCTACAACCACCAACTCGTAGTTCAATGTGGGTGGTTTGTATCTCATCGCGAAACTCGTCATCCTCGTACAGTCCGAACGATTCATCGGATCATCGTACTTACAATACTCCACCTTTATTGCTTCCTCCTTCGTTGCCTTCAGCATCTCCTTGATCACCTCCGTCCCCTCCCCATCTGTTTCGTTTAGAACGAAGGTATTGTTTAACTGGGGAGACTTGCCATGAAACGTAATGAGTCCGTTGGGGCTGAGGCCCTCGCCTGCTGCAAGCAGAATCAGATAGATCTCGCCTGAATTGTAATCAGAACCTTCTCTGTACAAATCAGCCAAGGTTTCAAGCCCTGCGTCAAGATCTTCGATCTTCTCATACTCCGAGGTGGCCCAGGTGACAAAAGCTTTTAGCGAATCTTCATTCACTATTCCATCCTCACCCACGACTGCGCTGGCTGTCACCTTCGGCACCTGCGCCTGAAGTGAGATTGAGCTAGATAGTTGGACCCATGCTCCCAAAACGATTATTGAGGCCACGGTAACCTTGAATTTCCTACCGATTAACGACATTATTATTTACTCCTCATTTAGATGGATGATGAACAAGTCGACCGTAGCTAATATACGGTAAAATGGAGTAAAAACCTACTCTGGGGAGAGGTGGCCGGGGCAATTTCGTCCTGAGCAACTCCAGACCACACCCCTTAATAACGGACCATTCGAGGTGAGGCTCATGCAATATCTTCGCCTTCAGTAAGCGGCGAACTCTATGTTGGTGAAATCGCTCAGTTGGATTCCCTTTTAACCCAGTATCGGCTTCCCCCTCCGGTAAGGGCAACACGACTTCCCCTTATGCGAACGAAAACTTTGAGAGTACTACGATTCTACAAAAGCTGCGATGCTTCCCCTGAAAGATAGTAAAGGGCAAGCTTGAGTATTTACATAGCCAGGAGGCGACACATGTTCCAAAAGCAACACTGGAAGCAACAGCGCCCCTTGCTGTGCAATGAGGGGGATTTGGAGAGGGGAACCCGAATTTACCGCTTATGCACTGAAAACACCTTCATCATAGCGAACACGACCACAGTATATACATATACGCCAATCTATTCTGATTCCTCTATTTTGTCATCATCTGCAATATTTCCAGAGATTCAGGGAATACTCTCGTGACCTGATCTATGTCCTCAATTCTTCATCAACCCCTCCGTATCCTAGTGACAGGAGGTGCCGGCTTTATCGGTGCAAATTTTCTGCACCGGATTGTCCCGCAGCTCTCCGATACCGTAATCGTAAATCTCGACAAGTTGACCTACGCTGGCAACCTGCAGAGCTTGCAGGCAATTGAGAAGGCACCCAACTACAAATTTGTCCATGGGGACATCTGTGACCTGGATTTAGTGCAAAAATTGTTTGCCGAGTATCAATTCACAACCGTAATTCACTTTGCAGCTGAGAGCCATGTGGATCGGTCCATCCAGTCCCCCATAGATTTTGCACGGTCGAACGTCATCGGAACCGCCTCCATTTTACAAGCCGCCAAAGATTCCTGGATGCATGCCTCATCAGACATGCAGGAATTTCGATTTGTACATGTCTCCACAGATGAAGTGTTCGGAGCCTTGGGTCCTTCTGGTAAATTCTCGCCCGATACTCCCTATGCACCTCGTTCTCCCTATGCGGCTTCGAAAGCGTCTGCAGATCACTTCGTTCGTGCATATGCGGAGACTTATGGTCTTCCAGCGGTGATTTCGAATTGCTCCAACAATTACGGACCCTATCAATTTCCAGAAAAGCTGATTCCGTTGGCGATTGTTCGAGCCCTGGATATGGATCCCATCCCGGTGTATTCAAAAGGAGAAAATGTACGGGACTGGCTTCATGTCAATGATCATTGTGAAGCATTGATGTGCATGCTTCAGCATGGTTTAGCGGGAGAAACCTATTTGGTTGGTGGATCGGGAGAATGTTCAAACCTGGAATTGCTACGATTACTGCTAACTATTGTGGATGAAGAACTAGGACGTACCCCTGAAAGCAGTTGGAAACTCATCAAATTTGTTAAGGACCGGCCAGGGCACGACTTCCGTTACGCAATTGATGCGAGTAAACTTGTAACCGAGCTGGGGTGGGCCCCAAACCATACGCTCGAAGAAGGACTGCGTGCAACCGTTCGATGGTACTTGTCCAACCAGCCATGGCTACAGTCTGTTATGGACGAGAGCTACCGTACGTATCTAAAAACCCAGTATGAGGCAGTATGAAGCTACTGCTGTTTGATATTGACGGAACTCTAATCAAACCCATTCAGTCCAGCCGTGTACATATCGAATACGTACTTGGGGAGCTTTGCGGTCGATCCATTTCAACACAGGGAGTGTCATTTTCTGGACGCACAGACCCACAGATCTTTGAGGAAACTCTACACTTGGCTGGGTTCAGCCCAGAAGAAACGGAGGACCTCATACCGATTGCATTAAAACACTATACCGCCCACGCAACCTATGTTTCCGATGAGGTTGAATCCTCGGATGGTGTCGTAGAGCTTCTCGAATACCTGAAACCAAACAAATCTGTCCAACTGGCTCTCCTGACTGGGAATGTTCGTGTGACTGCATATCGAAAACTGGCTGCAGCCCGGCTGGATGACTTGTTCCCGTTCGGTGCATTTGGGTGCGACCATGCCGACCGGAACAAACTCCCTGCAATCGCCGCTTCACGTGCACTGAAGCACTGCGGAAGAACGTTTGTGAAAGATGACATTGTCATTATCGGCGACTCAGTACATGATATAACTTGTGGCCAGGGGATTGGAGCATTGAGCGTCGCCGTTGCAACTGGATATACAAGCTACCAGGACCTCAAATCAGCAGAACCCGATGTGCTGCTACAGGATTTGACGAATATTGATGACTTCTGTCATCAAGCGGGAATCAAGTCGGACGCTTGTTGAAGAACGCCTTTGGCCACTTTCACCTAGCTAGTCAACTCCAATAATCAATTGACCGGGTAACCCACAAAAAGCTATCCGGCCACTTGAACTTTCATGTCTTTCAGGAGCGCATCACATGCCTGACTCACAATCTGGTATACCTCCTCAAAGATGCCCGTATAGTACGGATCTGGCACCTCATCGTGCATAGATATTGGATCAAACGTTCGCAACAGTTTCACTTTATCGGCATAGCGGCCTTGCTCATCCAATGCCAATACATCTCTCAAATTGCTCCGGTCCATTACAAGGATGAGCTCACACTCTTCAAGATCCTGTTTTGTAATTTTTCGCCCTCGAATGTGTCTGAGCGTAAATCCATGCTTTTCTGCAACCTGACATACCCGTCGGTCAGGGAGTTCACCAAGATGCCAACCGCTTGTCCCCGAAGAGGCTACCTCAATCTCACCTTCCAGGTTGTGCTTTTTCAGTAAATATTGAAAATAGCCGTGCGCGAGTGGGCTTCTGCAATGATTACCTAGACATACAAACATGATACGTCTGGGCTTCTGGTAGGGAACCTTCATGCGCGTGCCTCTTTTTGGGTCGTTATGAGTTTGTGGAGAGTCTGCTTTAACTTTCTAAATCAGTCCGTGATCGAAGCTGATTACAAGAGACCGCCGGGTTCTCTATGGTCACAATAAATCTATGCAGCAGGTAGCAAAATGGGCAGTGGACAAGATGTGGTAATTTCTGTAGGAGAATATCTTTCCCGCTTACGCAAACACGTTCAGGATCATGGGCGTTACTGTGTTGAGGGAGAGCTTTCTGAGCATGCAGCCCGAAGAGGTCATTGGTACTTTACGATCGCAGATGAATCGAGCTCCCTCAAATGCGTGATGTGGCAAAGCCGGACACGGCTCGTAGACTTTACTCCCGAACCCGGACAGCTGTTGCGGGTCTATGGTGCACCTACTGTTTATCCCAAATACTGTAGGCTACAATTTGATGTCCTCAAAATCGAACGTCGCCACACTACGGGTGAGCTTCAACAACGCTTCCTGGAACTCAAGCAAAAACTTGCCCAGGAGGGCCTTTTTGATGAAAGCACAAAATTACCACTACCCCAAATCCCCCAACGTATCGGGATCGCAACGTCTGCGGAAGGGGCTGCCCTGCAGGATATGCTTCGTATTCTACGAGACCGATTCCCTATTTGTGAAGTGATCCTGGCCCCCGTTCGTGTTCAGGGCCCAGAGGCTGCACCTGAAATCGCAGCGGCAATCGATGATTTCTGCAGGCTTGACCAGAACAAACGTCCCGACCTCCTCATTATCGGGCGCGGTGGAGGCTCTCTTGAGGATCTGTGGGCCTTCAATGAAGAAGTGGTTGCACATGCAATCCACAACTCAATAATCCCGGTTATCAGTGCAGTAGGCCATGAAACTGATACAACCATTGCAGACCTTGTCGCAGATCTACGTGCCGCTACGCCCACCCATGCAGCACAAACCGCCGTGCCAGAACAGGCAGCGTTAATCCGAGAAATCCAGGAATATGAACGACAGATGTACCAGACCTTGGAAACTCGGACTGGCTCAATGCGAAGACGAATAGCACAAATTACCGAATCCTACACGTTCAATATGCCGATCAATCATGTCCGTGATGCACAGCAGACGCTTGCCAAACAAACAGATCTGCTGTATGAGGCATGTAATGCCCGTCTCTTGGCTCACAGGCATCGGGTTGAATTGCTCACGGAGCAGATTGCTGGACTAAACCCCCGTCGCGTTCTCATGCGCGGATATGCCCGTGTAGAACGGGATAGGGAAGTTGTGCGTTCTAGCCGGGAGCTGAATAAAGATGATCACCTGTCCATTCACTTTGCTGATGGGCATCGAGAGGCCATTGTCTGTGATTAGTTCTATCTTTAATCTGTATATTTTTTGATCCTTAAGGACTTGATTCCATTAGCAATAATAATTCTACCATAGCGGCCACCCTTGATCTTTCTCCCGGATCCCGTCTTGACATCAAAAATGTCTCTCCGACGCTGGCAGAAATTAACGGTTCTTCCTTTTCCTCTTTCGAAAAAGTTGCCCTCTGCTCGTTGCACACTACGGCAGGGTTCCTAGAACAATCCCTCGCCACCAAGCTTGGGAATAAACCGGAGGGGGTTGATCATCTGGTTCGCTCCGCCCATCGACTCTTTCCAGAAGGTGCACCTTATTGGCATGACCGTATGGAACTTCGCAATGAGTTGACCGCCGAACAACGAAAGTTTGAACCTCTGAACGCAGACTCGCATCTAGCTTTCATCTGCCTGGGGCTGTGCAGTTGTGCCCTCTACGAGTTTGATCCAGATGACCCAATCTATTTTATTGATCTTGACGGGGAATTTCAGGGAACGTTTCGGTCCCGAAAAACTCTCGCCGTGGGATACAACGAGACCCGCTGTGTGCACGAGGATGTTCTTTCGATACGAATGCCCCGTAAAGATCAGCATGCTTTGGACCTCAGCCAACATCTGAATGATCTTCAGGCACTTGTAAACAAGCACAATATTCATCGCGGTCTAGTTACCTTTGAATTGGACTCGAATGAAAAAAATGCCGGGATTACGGTCAATGAATACGAAACGCTACTGGTTGAACGAGATATTACGGACGTACTCAAGAACCCCCTGCGGTATATGCTTGACCACGCCTCCGAGTTAGTGCGGCATCCCTTTACTCTTCCCGGCAAAGCCAAGAAAGTGCTCACCTATGAGCTGCACCTCGCAATTCGGGATGGCCTTCGATTAGCCAGCCGTAGTGTTTCTGCTGTTGAATACATGGTCGAGCGCCTGGGTATGCGCTTACCCTTGCTAGAGTCTGTGATCGACCGGCTTGCGACCCCTCTCGAAACCCGCTGGATGAATTTGGGAACTACTGCCCGCTTCCTTATCAATGCAGGGAATGAAGAGCCGCATGGCCGGATCACAACGGGCACTTACCAGAGTCCAATCCTGATCCAGTGGAGAAGGCCTGACTCAGATATGCGTAATCTGCGTGTCCGCCTGTTGCAGTTTGTCTAGATTTTAGATCAGAGACCGTGACTGCCCCCCGTCAACATTCAGGCAGGCACCAGTAATCAGGCTTGCCCTGTCTGAGAGCAAAAATGCAGCAACATCGGCAATTTCTTCGGCCGTTCCAAACCGGCCAATTGGAAGATTCTCCGCAATAAAGGTTTTCATGCCTTCCGGATCACTCTTGACCCGCTTATCCCAGGATCCTCCCGGAAATCGTATTGAACCGGGGGCCAATGTATTGACTCGGATCCCATCGGAAGCCAACTCAAGTGCCATAATTTTTGCAGCACTCATCAGTGCTGACTTCGTCGTGTTATAGATGGAGAGTCCGGGGCCACCTGCTTCGCGACCAAATATGGATCCCACAAACAGAATTGCTCCGCCGCCACTATTTCGCATGTGAGGGATCGCTGCCCGACTGGCACGCAAATGCATCTTCAAATTCAATGTCAATATATCCTCCCAGTCCTGATCTGATAAATCGGCGAATTTCCCGCGACGATTCCCTCCAGCATTATTGACGAGAAGTTGAACGGTCCCATACTCGCTGACTGCCGCCTCAATCAATTCTTGCGGCTGCCCCGGAACTGTTAAATCCGTCGCCTTTGCCAGAACAGGTACATCATATAACTGGATGATCTCTTCCCGCGCTGAGGACAATACATCTTCCCCACGCGCGCAGATTACCAGCCGACATCCCTCTGCCGCGAGTTGCATCGCAATCGCTTTCCCTAAACCTCGACTTGCCCCCGTGACCACCGCAACCTTTCCCTTAAGTCCTAAATCCATCCTTATATTTAATTTGAGTGTATAACAATCTTGTGAACCTACTGCACGAGTCACTGGCATCATTCACCGATCTCTATGAAGAACGAACTCCCTGAAACCAACGACTCCCTTGATACGCTTATGAAGCGTCTTGAGTCTATTGCGAAAGCATTATCGGAGGGTTCCGGTACACTAGAATCCTCCCTTAAACAGTACGAGGAAGGGATTGAGCTTGCAAAGGAATGCTTGACACGACTCGATGCGGCTGAACAGCGTGTGACTGAGTTGCGCGAGGAGCTGGAGTCTGATCCAAATCACCCTGCCCCACTTACCGGCAAATCTTTCCCTATTGACTGATGCACTCGTCTCGTGAAACGATTCTACCTGACCGCTCAGATCAGGCCCGACTCTGGGTCATCCCCCTTGAGGGAACACAACCAGACCTGCAGAATCTCCTCGCCCAAGTCCAACTTTTTCTTGAAGAATGGACCTCGCACAACCGCGCTATCGAAAGTTCAGCGACACTGTATTCAAATCGGTTTTTGCTGATTGCCGGCGAAATTGCGGGTGGCACAATTAGTGGGTGTGGAATTGATGCCCTGATGAATGCCGTGGAAGAAATTTCTGAAAATCATCATTGCCGCATACTTTCCTCGATGTTCATCTACTACAGATCAGAGCACGGAAGGGTTGATTTTGCCTCCCGGAGTCAGTTCCGAAAAATGATGGCCCAAGACCTAGTCTCTCTAGAAACGAGTGTCTTTAATCCTGGAATTCACACCTTGAATGCACTGCGTGCGGGAGAATTTGAGCTCCCCCTCTGCAGTTCCGTCTATGCGCGGATTTTTCGGATTCCTGCCACTGCGTAACCCCCAGCTTCATGGCACCCGTATTAGATAGTCCGGGGAATTCGCATGAACAGTTGCCAAAGCGAGCCGAGGTTGTATACGCTGTCCTCTTCCTGGTTTTCTGGATGGTGGTTGGTACACTGGGCTATGCGTTCTTGGAAAACTGGAGCCTTTTGGATGGGCTCTACATGGCGTTCATTACGTTGACAACCATTGGGTACACCGAAGTTCATGATCTATCACATACGGGGCGAATCTTTACCATTGTTTTTGGACTCGTTGGAATAGGCGCGGCTGGTGTTGTATCATACAGGTCGGCAAGACTGCTCATTGCTGGAACTGTCATTCGGAAGCGGCGCCGAATGTATAAAATTAGACACATGAACGATCATTATATCATCTGTGGATACGGGCGTGTTGGACGGGATCTCACCAACGCTCTATTGCGAGCCAAGAAAACTCTTGTCGTGCTAGATAAAGACGAAAGTATCACCGAACACTTGAATGAAAACGGGATCTATGCCGTCGCTGGCGATGCAGCTCATGATAGCGCATTACTGGCGGCAGGAATCGAAAATGCAAAAGGTCTCATCACACTTCTTCCTGATGATGCCCAAAATGTATATGTGACCCTCGTTGCGCGCGAAAAGAATCCAGAGCTATTTATCCTGGCACGGGCATCTAATGCCGTGAATCGACAACGAATCCTACAGGCCGGAGCTTCGCAGGTCATCTCACCGGTGCAGGTTGGAGCCGAGCGAATGGCTCAGGTTATTCTACGCCCTCATGTTGACCAGTTTATGTCTCAGGTTCTACAGGCAGAGGACTTGGGACTGGGCATGGAACAGGTGGTCGTACAGGCAGGCTCAAAGCTTGCCGGAAAGACGCTCAGGCAGGTGGATTTTCGACAATCATGGGAAACGATTGTCATTGCAATTATCAAAAAGTCTGACCAGAAAATGCATTTCTACCCAAAGCCCGATGATCTGATTGAGCAAGAAGATATTCTAATCGTGCTGGGAAGCATCGGAATGATTGAACGGCTTGCAAACGAAGGTTGTAAACCCCAGGGCCAACTTTCACGTAAGAAAGGATAACGTTTATTTCAGCGACTCACATGCGCTTGCTTTGCTTACTTTGGATCTCGTTCTTGGCTCCTCTGGCATACGCCCAAGGTGGGGGCTACATTGATCAGGATGCCGTTGCAGACCTACTTGACCTGCGTTTTGAAAGCCTTGATCATGTTCCAGAAGTTTTTTACAAGTATCACGTCATGGAAAATGAGCGTGGTAACAGCGCCCTCGCTCGAAACGCATTCTATCGGATCATTGGCGATGGAGACACCCGACTAGGGAGCCACCGGTCCATGGTTGTCGAAATGATTAACCGCCGACTGATGCAAACCTACTCTGTTGGCGATACCATCATCTATCCCACAGAGTTCGAGTTGGACTTCAGGGCTTATTCCCCATTCCCACGCTATTACCCCGGGGGAAGAGAGTTCGATAAACTCTTCATCATGGACAAGACAATCCAGGCTTTTGCTGCGTATGAATATGGGCAATTGATGCGTTGGGGGATCATGAATACCGGCGATCCCCATGAAACCCCGACCCCTTACGGTCGCTACAATTTCAATTGGCGTGAAGAATATCGTGTATCGTCGGAAAGCCCCGAAGACGAGCCCTGGGAGATGTATTGGGTGATGAATTTTCATCAGTCCAAGGGCATGCATGTCCATCAATATGAAATGCCTACGGGTGGCCCACTAAGCCACGGGTGTGTCCGCCTGGTTGATGCCGATGCCAGATGGGTTTATCACTGGGGAGACACGTGGCAAACGACAAGCAAATCAGATGGGATCGCATCCGTGGGAGCGAAAATTCTGAAACAGGGAACCACGGTACTGGTCATTGGACAAGAGCCAGAAGGTAAGCCACAACTGTTTGACTTTGGCCGCCGCTATCCGGTCCTGAAGCGTGTCCAGCTGCCTGCACACCCGTACGACGTGCCACCTGGAACCCCGCAACAGGTTATGTTTGACAAAATTCGTAAATCCTAGCGCTTCCAAAAGCTACTGGATTGCACGAAACATTCTGTTGCCGCGGATCTGACCGATCAGGAATGGGCTCCCCTGGCTATTCCATGAGAAATAGACCGCGACCGCACGACCCACAACATGATCCATGGGGACGAATCCCCAGAAGCGGCTGTCCTCCGAATTGTCCCGGTTATCTCCCATGACGAAATAGTAATCTTGACTGAACGTGTAGGTATCCCGCACTTGGCCGTTAATGAGAATACGGTCTCCGTCCATGGACGCGGACTGCCCCTCATAATCGGTGATCACCGTTTGGTAGGCTGACCAATTTTCAGCGGTCAGATTCACCGTCATATCCTTTCCCGGAATAACCATTGGCGCAAAATTATCCGTGGAATTGTTTGCGTCCGCGGGATAGAGAGAAATACCCTGATTGGGACGCGCCCCCCGAATCACCGGGCGAACCTCCGTTACATAATCCCAATCAGCAACCGCTTCTGCTGCCGCATCCGTAGCCTGAATACGCTCTATTGTTGGATTCATCGTGGGGAATGCTTCCGAAATTCCTAATTCCCTCAACCGAGCACTGGGAAGCCGGACACGGGGATCCTCCTTGTAGACAAACCAGAGGTGCTGCATGGTATCTTTGAAAGGTTCTCTCGTCTCCTTAAAGAACAGGGTATCACTGTTTACATGCACGATCTTGTCAACGATTGAAAGTGTATCCCCCGGCATGCCAATGATCCGTTTTATGTAGTACGTCTTTCTGTCAATCGGCTTTCCCTCGTCGACCGGCCAGTTGAAGACAACGGTGTCAAAGCGCTTTGGAGAGGTGAACCCAGGGAACCTAGTCCAAGGAAGTTCAAGTCCACGCAGATAGATCGGCGTAAAGGGAATCCCCAGCGTTATGGGTGATCTCATACCGTAGTGAATCTTGGACACGACGATATAATCTCCAACCAATAGACTTTTTTCCATGGAAGGGGTGGGAATCCGGAACAGATCAAAGAAAACCGCCCTCAGAATGACCATAAAGATGATCGCGAATACGATGGCATCCAGCCACTCACGGATCGGTCCCTTTTTCTTCTTTTCCGCGGGCGCGCCGCGACGTTGAGCCCGCTCTGCTGCGCGTTGTTTCCGCCGCTGCTTCTTCTCAGATGATTCTGACATAAGCTATTTTTCTTTGATCATTGACCCTGCAATAAACGTTGATCCGGCCTCCCAGGTTTAAGGTCCGGCTCGGGAATTTCACGAGTAAAATACTCTGTACCGTTGAATCCCGTTAAATACCACTTCTCCACAAGTCGGTGATAATAGTAATCTACGTAGGGTATCGGTTCGCTTCGGCGTATCGCCGCACCCAGAAGCGAACGCCGCATACGATAGAGAAGCGAACGAAACCGATGATCTGTGGCCACAATGACTCCACGATCAAAGGGGCCCCCCACATCCATGACGATCATTGGAATTGAATCATTGACGACAAACCAATACTCAAACTGGCTGTAATCGTCCCTGGGGAAACGATCCTCCTGTTTTATTTCCACAACCGTTTGTGTTGGTGAGCCAAAATACGCCTCCAAATGAGCTCGTATTTCGGGGGTATCCACTGTATCCATCGGCGTAAAGAAATTGTTGCCCAGATAGGACCACTGCACATCTTCGAATTGCGCCAGCCCATGCGGTTGATCTGCCAGGGAAAGAACCTCCCACGTGTGAATTTCGCCTCTAAATACGGGCGGTGGCACTTTCTCCCGCAGTCCCATCGTTTCTGCAATCCAATCCAAAAGGGAATCACTGGCTACCTGGGATCGGGACAGACCAAGGGGGAGGACATACTCTCCATTCGACTCAATGTATGCCCGATAAAGCATCTGCGATCTTGCCTCAGCATAAACGAGACCCAACTGATCCCACGTAATCCGCCTACTTTGCGCATAGGCATGTGATACGTAGGCAAAGAGGATCAGTACGACGAAGATGCTGCGCCTCATTGCATCAATTTTCCATTGAGAGTACAGCCAGAAATGCTTCTTGCGGCACCTCAACACTGCCAACCTGCTTCATACGTTTTTTCCCTTCTTTCTGCTTTTCCAAAAGCTTGCGCTTTCTTGTTATATCGCCTCCGTAGCACTTGGCTGTTACGTCCTTGCGGACCGCTTTGACCGTTGTCCGTGCAATGATGCGGCTTCCAATGGCTGCCTGAATTGCAACCTCGAACATTTGACGCGGGATGAGATCCTTTAGTTTAGCGGTGAGCTTCCGGCCCATCTCGTAGGCTTTGCTCCGGTGAACAATTGCACTGAGTGCATCCACAGGATCCCCATTAATCAATACGTCAAGCTTTACCAGATCGCTGCGTTGATAGCCGGAAAATTCATAATCAAAAGATGCATATCCCCGGGAAATGCTCTTTAGCTTGTCATAGAAATCGAAGACAATTTCCGCTAAAGGCAATTGGTATTCCAGCGTAGCCCGCTCGGTCCCGAGATAGGTCTGATTGACAAACTCACCTCTTCGATCGGTGCAAAGATTCATAATATTTCCGATGTACTCTGTCGGGCAGATGATCTCCGCTTTTACAAACGGTTCTTTGATATAATCTAGTCTGCCTGCCGATGGCACCTTGTTGGGATTTTCAATGATTTCAATCTTTCCATCACTGGTTGCGATCTCATACTTCACATTTGGAAGGGTTGTAATAATATCCAGATTGAATTCCCTGTCCAGTCGTTCCTGTACAATTTCCATATGGAGCAGTCCCAAGAATCCGACTCGGAACCCGAATCCCAGTGCTGCCGAAGTCTCAGGTTCGTACTCAATGGCAGAGTCATTGAGTTGCAAGCGTTCCAGGGATGCACGAAGGTCTTCAAAATCTTCCGTGCTCGTGGGATACACACCCGAGAACACCATTGGCTTTACCTCCCTGAACCCCGCAATTGCATTGTCTGCAGGCTGGCGCGCATGGGTGATCGTATCCCCTACGCGTGTATGTCTGACATCCTTGATGGACCCAATTACGTATCCGACATCTCCAGCTCTCAATTCGTCAGTTGGCTGCATCCCTAGTCTGAGCACACCAATTTCTTCAGCAAGATATTCCTGATCGGTCGCCATAAATCTGATCGGCTCCCGTTTGCGGAGCATGCCCTGGAAGATGCGTACATAAGCGACTGCGCCACGATACTGATTGAAGATTGAATCAAAAATCAATGCCTGCAGCGGGCCATCTGATTCGCCTTCTGGAGCAGGAACGCGCTGAATCACGGTCTCCAAAAGCTCCGAAACTCCCTCGCCCGTCTTTGCACTGATACAGAGTATATCTTCCGCTGGCTCGCCGATCAGACTCTCAATTGACATTGCAACCACATCGGGCCGGGCCCCCGGCAAGTCCACTTTGTTGAGGACGGGAATGATTTCCAGATCATTATCCAGTGCTAGATATAGATTGCTGATGGTCTGCGCTTCAATCCCTTGTGCTGCATCCACGACCAAAATTGCACCTTCACAGGCTTTCAATGCACGGGATACCTCATAGGTAAAATCAACATGACCTGGCGTATCAATCAAGTTCAGGGTGTATTCCCGTCCGTCTCGGGCCTGGTACGTCATCTGGATCGCATGGCTTTTGATGGTAATGCCACGCTCGCGCTCCAAGTCCATGGAGTCCAGTACCTGGTCCTGCATGTCGCGCTTTTCAACCGTACCGGTAATCTCGAGCAACCGGTCGGCAAGCGTACTTTTGCCGTGATCAATATGCGCGATAATGCAAAAGTTGCGGATACAACTCTTATGTGAGGTCATCCAACTGATTCGCAACCCAGGGTCGCCACGTTGAGGATCAAGTAATTTGTGGCGTCAATGCTTGAAGCTTGTGCAATGATTCAGGCCTATGCAGGGTTACCCTGCCTTCTTTGTGAGTGCCCTGGAGAGGACTCGAACCTCCACGCCCGTATGGGCACAGCATCCTGAATGCTGCGCGTCTACCAGTTCCGCCACCAGGGCTAATGGGCGTGATACCATTTTGCAGGTCAAAGTTTCCCCCTGAGTCTTTGTGGATGGAACATGATATACCATAGGGTGGTTAGCGGGGCGTTTCCTCGGTAGCTCAATGGTAGAGCATGCGGCTGTTAACCGCAGGGTTGTAGGTTCGAGTCCTACCCGGGGAGCTTCCTTCTTGCCTACCCCGTTCGTTTTACCGGCGAAACATCCCTTGTCTTGACGGCATCTTTTTTGGTAGAACCGTATCAGAATGCTGCGATCCAATTCCCGTGCAGGCCTACTGGAAACGACGATCCCCATAAACTGCGAATTAGACATATCGGCTGATTGCCGAGCAGTAAATAGTGCAAGGTCACTTCTCTGACTCAGACTGGTCACACATGACTATGACAATTCGCTTTGCGGCATCGCTCGGATTGCACCAATGGACACGCCCCCATCAACCAGATAAGTCTGTCCTGTGATATAACGACTGGATTCAGACGCAAGAAAAACCACCATCCCGTCCAAATCATTTGGATGTCCCGGGCGTGCCATTGGGATCCGTTCTTTCAGCATCGAAAGCCATGTCTCATCCTCATAGAGCATCCTGCTCTGCTCCGTCTTGAACCAGCCCGGAGCTAGGCAATTAACCGTGATCCCATATTCGGCCCAGTCATGCGCCAAAGACATGGTCAGTTGCTTGACTCCGCCCCGACTCGCACAGTAAGGCCCCATTCCTGCATAGCCTGCGACACATGTAACGGAACCGATATTAATCACACGACCCGAATTCTGTGACTTCATGATCTGCGCGGCAGCCTGTGCCACGAAAAAAGCTCCTCGCAAGTTCGTGTTTACCACCATATCCCAATCTTCCTCCGTAACTTCCAAGGCCCTGCGACGGACATTACAACCGGCATTGTTTACGAGGATATCCAGCCGACCAAAATGTCTCTCAATTGCACCAGTTGCCGATCGAATACTGGACGTATCCAGCACATCCAGCTCAACTGGAAGAACTCGGCGCCCAATCGACAAGATCTCCTGCTGCGTTTCTGCAAGACGGTCTTTATTGCGACTAGTGATCGCGATATCTGCCCCAGCCCTCGCTAGTGCTCTCGCCATGTACTGCCCTAATCCACGGCTCGCACCCGTAACCAGAGCAACCTGCCCAGAAAGATCAAAAAGGTTTTGTGACATCAAGAAACAATCTATTTCGTGCTTCACCTGAAACGACCATGAACTGGCTTTGGTCATTGGCCAACGTACCAGTTATATTACCACAAAACAAGCTCCAGACTATCTTGCAGGTTATGTACTACAGCGAACGTGTTAGTCAACTGGAACGTGGAGGTCAGTGAGTGAAAGGAAAAATTTTCGACACGTTCTCCCTCTTGGGGCCATCTCCCGCAACAGCCAATTCCCAACCCGAGCAATCTCCACCTATACGGTTGATGGTACGATATTGCAAAACAACCCAACCTCCGACTTTATTTCCAACATGTGGGAGATCGTCTGCCATACCCGCCAACTCATGACTCTTTTGCCGGGTGACGTAGTTTCTACCGACACGTCTGCAGGTATCGGCCTCGGGCTTATACCACAAAGATTCCTGCAACTAGGCGATGTCATTGATTCCGGCATTGACGGTCTCGGGAAAATGCACCCGGTTGCACCTTCACTACATCCATAGCCCTGATGATTCCATTACTAATTCTTTTACTTGGCATTGTCATTGTCGTAGGCATGATCGTAGGCCTTCGAATCAATGCTTTTGTTGCGCTGATTACTGCAGCGATTGTAATCAGCATTCTTTCTCCGGGAGAGTGGTCCATCAAGATTGCACGCGTAGCCACCTCCTTTGGTGCGACTGCAGGCAGCATTGGAATTGTCATTGCTATGGCAGCTGTCATCGGTGTAACTATGATGAGCAGCGGTGCCGCTGACCGTGTAGTACAGGCATTTATCCGCTTTCTGGGGCAGGAACGTGGGAGCCCTGCATTGGCAGCCAGCGGCTTTGTGCTGTCCATACCTGTATTTTTTGACACTGTCTTCTATCTGCTGATCCCCCTCGCCCGCTCAATGTTTTCGCAGACCGGGCGAAATTACCTGAAATACGTGATCGCAATCGCCGCAGGCGCAGCTGCTACGCACGCCCTTGTCCCCCCTACACCAGGCCCCCTGGTCATTGCCGAAAACCTGAGCATTGACCTAGGGACTATGATTTTGGTTGGTGCATGCGTGGCCCTGCCAGCTACCATCCTGGGGTTATTCTATGCAGGTTGGCTCGATCGAAGGATGCCCGTTCCCATGCGTGATGTACCAGGAGTCGAGATAACCACACCTCAGCTGAGCCAGCTCCCGAATCTAGGGCTTTCGGTGTTACCAATCGCTCTTCCGATTCTCTTGATTGCCGGAAAGACGGTCTTTCTCCCTCTTCTGGGCAGTGATACAGTGCTCGCCCGATGGATTCTCGTACTTGGCGATGCAAACATGGCCCTGTTGTTAGCCGCCATTGCATCCACCGCACTCTACATCCATATGCGCCGACCTTCACGCATGGAACTCAGCACGGTGATTGAACAGTCATTGATGAGCGGGGGCTTGATTATTCTCATTACCTCTGCAGGTGGAACGTTCGGTGCCATGCTCAAAGAAGCGCAGATTGGCCCTGCAATCAGTGGGCTGTTTGCCGGAAGCTCTGGTACATCAGGAATAGGTATGCTGCTCCTTGGTTTTGGGATTGCCAGCCTGCTTAAGTTTGCCCAGGGATCATCAACGGTCGCAATGATCACGGCCTCTGCCATGTTGGCTGCGATCATCACGCCCGAAAGCTTGAATTTTAATGTCGTCTACCTAGGTACAGCGATCGGTGCAGGTTCACTGGTTGGGGCCTGGATGAACGACAGTGGGTTCTGGATCTACTCCAAAATGAGTGGCCTCACTGAGGTTGAAACCCTCAAGTCCTGGTCCGTATTACTGGTCATTCTTGGAGTCACTGCAGGTATAACTTCCCTGGTCTTGTCAATCTTTCTACCACTCACATAAAATAGAAGCATATGAATCGTTTCAGTAAACAGGTCACCCAAAATCCCCTTCAGGGCGGCGCACGTGCCATGCTGCACGCGATTGGCCTGTCCGAGGAAGATCTGAATAAAGCGCAAGTAGGGATTGTGAGCATGGGTTGGGAAGGAAACCCTTGTAACATGCACCTGAATGGCCTGGCCAATCAAATCAAGACCAGTGTTCAAACACAGGATTTGATCGGATTGATCTACCACACAATTGGAGTCAGTGACGGAATTTCTATGGGCTCTTCAGGCATGCGCTTTTCATTGCCCTCCAGAGACATTATTGCTGAATCAGTTGAGACCGTCGCATCAGCCCAGTGGTATGACGCTGTGATTGCAGTGGCAGGCTGCGATAAAAATATGCCTGGCTCCATCATGGGTTTAGCCAGGCTGAATCGCCCAGGCCTGATGGTGTACGGTGGTACTATCAAACCGGGATGCTGGAAAGACAAACCGATTGATATTGTATCTGCCTTTGAAGCAGCCGGTCAACGTGCGACCGGCACAATCAGTGACCAGGATTTTCGGGAGATTGCCCGTCACGCCTGCCCCGGAGCGGGAGCGTGTGGAGGAATGTACACGGCAAATACGATGGCATCCGCCATTGAAGCATTAGGGATGACGCTTCCATTTGACTCATCCTATCCCGCTGTCAGCCGAGAAAAACAGGAAGAAACCACTCAGGTCGGGGCCGCCATTTACCAACTTCTCGAAAAAGATCTCAAGCCCAAAGATATCCTTACCCGAGAAGCATTTGAGAACGCTCTGCGAATTGTGATCGTCCTGGGAGGATCCACAAATGCTGCATTGCATCTGATTGCGATGGCTAAAGCGGCAGAAGTCCCTCTGACACTGGATGACTTTCAGTCTATGAGTGATCGTACACCACTGTTGGCCGACCTCAAGCCCAGCGGGCGATTTGTTATGGAAGATCTCTATAACGTAGGCGGTGTACCCGCCGTCATGAAAATGCTTCTTGAAAACGATCTTCTGCATGGTGACTGCATGACCGTTACAGGACACAGCATTGAAGAAAACTTATCGGAGATCCCAGACCTGAAAACCGGACAAGAGGTGATCCATCCGCTGGATAACCCCATTAAGAGTACTGGGCATCTGCAAATTCTTTACGGTAATCTGGCCACCGGTGGCGCGGTCGCCAAAATTACTGGCAAAGAAGGGGAGCGCTTTGAGGGAACAGCACGTGTCTTTGACACCGAAGAAGAAGCGATGGATGCCATCCTTGGGGGAAAAGTCAGTGCCGGAGATGTACTGGTCATCCGATACTGCGGCCCCAAAGGTGGTCCTGGAATGCCGGAAATGCTCCGACCGACCGGTGCAATCATGGGAGCTGGCCTTGGAACGGACGTGGCACTCATTACCGATGGGCGCTTCTCTGGAGGCACACATGGGTTTGTCGTAGGACATATTACCCCAGAGGCGCAGATTGGTGGTGCACTTGCTCTTGTAAATGACGGAGATCCTATCACGATTGATGCTGCCAATCACACACTAACTCTTGGAGTCAGTGACACTGAACTTGAGAAGCGCCGTAGCAGCTGGACTGCGCCTCCTCTCAAAGCAAAGGCTGGCGTACTGTTAAGGTATGCCCACACGGTTTCCTCTGCCAGCGATGGCTGCGTCACGGATGCTTTTCCCGTAGACTGACACACGAACCTTCCAATGTCCTCCAGATGGGCAACCTCGATCTGAATATGCATCAGATAAATGGGAAAATGCATTTACCATGCGAGAGGCTTCACGGCCAACTCTGGCACATTTATGTCAGCCCCAAGGCATTCACTGGATGTGGATAAACTGGCCAGTCTGTGTTGTTGTACTTTCTGACGAAACTACTCGCACCCGATACAAATACATCCCCGACGGCAGGCCGTCTGCACTTACGTGAACCCCACGTTCCCAACCTGCCTCAAGTGTTTGGGTGGGAGTTCTCCGCACTCGCCGTCCTGTCACGTCTAACACATCCACAGATACCTCGGACTTCGTGGGCAAGTCAAACACGATTCGGGTAAAGCCTACAAAGGGATTCGGGTAATTACCTCGCAGAGAAAATGACGTAGGAAGAGATTCAGTCTGCACGTTCGTTGGGGAATAGACCAGAACGCTGAACTGCAATGAATCGGAGGACCCATTTACATCAGTGGCAACGTAATTGTATTGTATGTTGTCGGTGACTACCGTCGGTGTTCCGCTGATCGTATGTGTGGACTCCAAAAAAGAAAGACCTGGCGGAAGCTCGGGAGTGATTGTATAGGCCACAGGCGGCGCCCCTCCCGTTGCAGTCGGTAACCGGAGGGAATCAATTGGATTTGCACGCGGAAAGGCTTGATCCGCAATGGTGGAGTGGAAACGGACTTTCCGTGCAACCGAGATCTCAAAATTCATGCTGATAGATTTCGAATCAGCATCTGTGACTGTGTACGTGTAGACGGTAGTATCCGTTGGGACGGTCGGAGTGCCAGCAAGAGTCCTCGTGCTGGAATCAAAGACCAAGCCAGTTGGTGGGAGCGGATCCAGCGCATACGTCAGGGGAGCCTGACCTCCCGTTCCATCTGGGAACTGGACTGGCACGAGGGATACACCTTCAGTCAGGACCAAATCACTGATGCGACCACGGAAGGCCAATGCTTCGATATAAACCGAGAGATGGAACTGTAATGAATCAGAGGACCCATTCACATCAGTGGCAACGTAATTGTACTGTATGTTATCGGTGACTACTGTCGGTGTCCCGCTGATCGTATGTGTGGACTCCGTAAAAGAAAGACCCGGTGGAAGCTCTGGAGTGATTGTATAAACCACAGGTAGTGCCCCTCCCATGGCAGTCGGTAATCTGAGGGGATCAATGGGATGTGCCCGCGGAAAGGCTTGATCTGCAATGGTAGAGTGAAAACGGACTGCCTCTGCAACCGACATCTCAAAACTCAAGCTGAGAGATTTGGAATTGGCATCCGTGACTGTGTACGTGTAAGTGATAGTGTCCGTTGAGACGGTCGGAATGCCAGTAAGAGTCCGCGTGCCGGAATCAAAGACTAGACCAGTCGGCAAGGGCGGATCTATCGCGTACGTCAGGGGAACCAGACCTCCCGATGCCTCCGGAAGCTGTACTGGTGTGAGCGGCACACCTTCGGTCAGGGTCATATCACTAACAGGGTTACTGAAGGCGAGGGTTTCAATATCGCCAAGGGGAACCGTCCATATCCCGCGTCCATGTGTTCCCAAGATGACCTCGTTATCCCGAACCTTCATTCTCCATATAGCTACAGGTGGTAGCCCATCATCCACATAGTACCACTGTTGACCACGATTCGTAGATCGGAAGAGACCGATTTCGGTTCCCGCCCAAAGCGTATTGGGTGCATGGGGCATCACGATTAAATCGTACACGGCAACATCAGGAAAGCCGTTACTGCTTTCTCCAGAGCTTCCAAACCCGGACAGATCCGTCCAGGAATTGCCATAATCCCGGGTTTCCAGGATCTTGGGTCGGCCATGTTGTGAGAAGAGTGCGTAGGCCGTGGCTGGCTCAGTTGGATGAGTAGCGATGCCCGATGAATAACCTCCCTCAAAACCCGGCGTATTCGGAAATGAAACATCACTAAACGACCTGCCGCGATCTTGAGACAAATGATAGGAGGTTTCCTGACGGATAAAACCACAACCAGCCCAAATTACCGAAGGGTCTGCCTTGGAAACCCTTACCGTACTACTTCGGCCAGATCTTCCACAATTCCAAAGCTGATTTATAGGAGTACGAGTCCAGCTGTCTCCGAAATTCCGCGAAAAATAGACTCCGTCCTGCTTGGATGTGTAGACATCATCCGGCGCCATGTCACTGTTGGATAGAGTTGTGAAGAATTGGCCTCGCTCCACATCATAGCGCATGTCTGGTAAGTAACGCCAAGAATTACCACCATCTATACTTTTAGAAATCAAGGAGTATTGAATGGTTCCCAGCAAAAGATCTGGATTGATGGAGTGCCAAAGTGTTTCAAATCCGTCGCCGCTGAGCCGATGTTCCCATTGACTATTCGCCTCTGGCTCAGACATCGACTGCTGAGTACCATTGTCCTGTGTCCCTCCTATGTAGACGTGTGATCCTGGCCTCTTTGCGATGCCGTAGAACTGGGAAGTATTGTAACCCGATCCATTTTTATCCAACTCCTCAAAAAAGCGCCCATTATCTCTGGAAACCGCTACGCCGCCATCATTGGCGTTATAGACCCAAAACCTCTCATTTACGGAATCAACCACAACTGGCATTATGACATGATGGTCCACATGGGTCGAATAGTCTATGTCAATCTCGGAGTCGGTAGTTCGTGTGGGCATGTTGGAGCTGGTTATCCTATCCGAGATCAGAATACGATGCAGGCGAAAGCCGCCCACGAACACCGTGTTCGGCTGAAACGGGTGGACGGCAAGTGAATTGTGCCAATGCCCTCTACCCTCAGTCCAGTCTATCGCTTCGTCGTCTACAGTAAGAACCCAACTGATTCCGCCGTCAAGACTTTTGTAGAGATCTATGGTCCCAGAATCATAGGATGCTGCATAGGCAATATTCGGATCAGAGGGCGAATAGGCTAATTCGGTCTTCATTGAAGGGGGCACGGAGAAGGATGGATCCGTCGGCTGCCATGTAAGTCCCGCATCGAGGGAATAGAAAGTAGATCCAGTGTAGTAGCCTCTTGCGGCAATCTGTATATTGAAATTGCCCGGTTGTGCTTGCAAAGCCATAACGGGTAGTCCAGAACGAAGGTCGCCGCAACAGACTTTTTTCCAGGTTATGCCACCATCAGACGTACGAAATACACCAGATGTGGTGGCAGCCATGACTACATTGTAGTTCATTGGATCAACCAGTAAGCGGTACACAGAGCGGAATTCACCATTCCCTTGCGTTGACCTGAGATGCTCCCATGTTGCGCCTCGGTCACTGGACCGAAAGATTCCCATTCCGGTCACCGGCTCACGCCAAAGTCGTGCACCGGTGCCAAAGTAGATTATATCGTGATTACTCTCCGCCATCGCCAAACTGGTGACAGCCAAAGAGGGTAAATGATCGGTTTGGGGCTGCCATGAACGACCGCCGTCCGTGGTTTTCCATAAACCGCCAGATACAGAACCTGCCCAAATAGTTTCACGATTTGGGTCATCCGGGTCTACGATGAGTGCACGTGTACGACCTCCGACATTTCCAGGGCCACGTTCAATCCAATTGAGTGATTCAGTTGTCTTAGCGGCCATTAGTGCTTTATTAAATTCCGTCATTCGATACCCAACCGGGTACTCATTGGTACCATTTACAGTAGTCCGGATTAGGCGGTGATATTCGGCATATTCATCTGGGTAGCCCTCCTCAGCAGAGATTTGTGCCGCTTCGGGAAATGAGGTTCCATCGGAATTCCCCCCTACTACACCAGGACGATTCAATAAAGGACCGTAGAGAACGATGATTACTATGAGTAGCACAATTCCCGCAATCACGGAACTGGTCAGTAGGGAGAATCTCATTGAACTATCACGACATAGGTTAGAACCTGATGTTCTCAACCGATTGGAACGTGGATTTAAGTTGATGTTTTTCATTAGACCCCGTATGTGAAGAATTTCTAACGGGACAAGTTTGAATATTGAATTTAGGCGAATTCATTATCCGTGTATATGCCGTTCAGGAGGAGAAACGGAGAAAGATGCATACCGAATCCGCGTTTTCTTGGATCAAGTGGTGGAGATGGGTGGAATTGGGAGTGACTGTCCAACTCAGGATTTTGATAAGAGGGATTGCAGTCAATTAGGATGCTGTATTGCATTGAGAGGTTCAGCGGACGACTATGAAACGTCCTGTATGTGTGTCTTGAACACCCTCAGTCGAGACAATTTGCACCCTGTAAACATACATTCCCGATGGCAGATCGGCTCCGTTAAAGTCAACACCTTGGCTCCAGCCCGCCGGAATTGTCTGGGCGGGAATTCGTCGCATGAGTCTTCCGGCTACATCCAGTACTTCCACGGATATTTTGGCTTTGGAGGGTAGATCAAACATGATCCGGGTGGAGCGCTTGAAGGGATTGGGGTAATTACTTTTCAAAGCGAACGTAGTGGGTAGAGTCTCAGTTTGTATACTCACAGGAGAATAGATCATCAAGCTGAACTGCAATGTATCGGCAGACCCGTTCACATCGATGGCAAAGTACGTGTATTGTGTATTATCGGTGACGAAAAAAGGAGTCCCAGTGATGGTAAGTGTGGAATCAGCAAAAGAGAGGTCAGATGGAAGCTTGGGATGGAGATTATAGATCACTGGCGCGGTCCCTCCCGTTGCAGCGGGCAATATGATTGGAGAAATGGGAGTCGCGCGGGGAAACGAGTAATCTGTTACGGTGGACTGGAATTGGACC
Organism: Rhodothermaceae bacterium; assembly: GCA_009838195.1. NCBI lineage: Bacteria > Pseudomonadati > Rhodothermota > Rhodothermia > Rhodothermales > Rhodothermaceae > Rhodothermaceae bacterium. The sequence goes on from VXSC01000047.1 coordinate 213,762, forward strand.
GCGCCTGCAACTGAGATTTCAAAGTCCAGATAGATGGGCCTGGAATCGGTATCCAAAGCTGTATATGTGTAGGTAGTCCTATCCATAGGAGTGGTCGGGGTACCGGAAAGGATCCGCGTGGTCGCATCAAAGCTTAAGCCTGCTGGCGGAGACGGATCCAGAGTGTACGTCATCGGAGGCTGTCCTCCGATTGCTTCTGGAAGCTGGATTGGAGTGAAGGGGACTCCGACAGTCAAGAATTGGGTGGCAACTTCAGATTCAAAACCTGCAACCGAGATTTCAAACTCCAGATGGATGGTCCTGGAGTAAGTATCCACAGCTGTATATGTGTAGGGAGTGATCTCCATAGGAGTGGTCGGGGTACCGGAAAGGATCCGCGTGGTCGCATCAAAGCTTAAGCCTGCTGGCGGAGACGGATCCAGAGTGTACGTCATCGGAGGCTGTCCT